>JBCBSO010000216.1:0-6924 GCA_039819205.1 Actinomycetota bacterium | reverse complement strand
CCGATGGGCGGGCTCGACGCGATCCGTCGTGCCCTCGAGTCGACCGCACAAACGCTCGGCGTCGAGCTGCGCACGGGCACCGAGGTCGGCCAGGTCGTCGCCGGGCCGTCGCACGTCACCGGTGTGACGTTGGTCGATGGCGAGCAGGTGCCCGCCGACATCGTCGTCGCCAACGTCGATGCCGAGCACCTGTACCGCGATCTGTTGCCGCAGCCGACCGCGCTGCGGCGGGTGCGCCGGGCACCACGGTCAACGAGCGGGTTCGTGGTGTGTGTCGGCGTGCCCCGCGACGATCGCCGGGGTATCGGCCATCACAACGTGTGGTTCTCGAGCGACGAACATCGCGAGTTCGATGCGCTCGAGGCGGGCCGGCTGGCCGATGAGCCCACGGTGTATGCCTGCGTGTCGTCGGTGACCGACCCGACCCAGGCCCCCGATGGTTTCGAGAACTGGTTTCTGCTCGTCAACACGCCGCCGGGTGCCGACGTCGATCGTGAGCGTTACTCGTCGCTGATCTTCGAGCAGCTGGCGGCGCGCGGTATCGACCTCACGAGTGGCGCCCGATTCGTCGAGATGATGACGCCGCACGACATCGCCGAGCGGTACCGCTCACCGGGCGGTGCCATCTACGGGACATCGTCGAACGGACCGCGGGCAGCCTTCCTTCGTCCGGCCAACCGCGGCACTCGCGATGGCTTGTACCTCGTCGGCGGCTCGAGCCATCCCGGCGGCGGGCTGCCGTTGGTGATGACGAGCGCGCGCATCGTCGCCGACATGATCGCCGCCGACCTGCGATGACGACACGACAGGTACTCTCGATCGCGGTCCGCGCCGCGGCCGGCGCGGTGGCGCTGTCCCGTCTTGCGGGTGCCGCCCGTGCTGCGCCGCCGATCGAGCGGGCGACAGTTCCCACCGAACAAGCACCGTCGGTGAGCGTCGTGATCCCGGCCCGCGACGAGGCCGGACGTATCGGTCCGTTGCTGGCGGCGATCGTCGGCGCGCCAGGTGTGGCCGAGGTGCTCGTCGTCGACGACGAGTCGACCGACAACACGGCAGCGATCGCCACGGCAGCCGGCGCGTCGGTGGTCGTCGGCGCGCCGTTGCCCGACGGATGGGCAGGCAAGGCATGGGCGCTGCAACAAGGCATCGAGGCCGCGTCGAGCGAGTGGGTGGTGACCTTGGACGCCGACACCCGTCCCGATGCGGCGCTGCCCTCGTCGGTCGTCGCACGCGGCCGCGCCGAGGGGTTCGACTTCTTCACCATCGGCGGACGGTTCGACTGCCCCACTCGTGGTGCCCGCTGGCTGCACCCGGCGATGCTGACCACGTTGGTGTACCGGTATGGCCCACCAGGGATCGACGTCGCCGCCAACCGGACGATGGCCAACGGTCAGTGCATGGTGTTGCGCCGGTCGCCGTTCATCGCCGCCGGCGGACTCGAACCGGTCCGCGGCGAGGTGGTCGAGGACATCGCGCTGGCTCGCAATCTGTCATCGCTCGGATGGCGGGTGGGGTTCCTCGACGGCGCCGACGTCTTGACGGTGCGCATGTTTGAGTCGTTCGGCGACACGTGGCGCGGCTGGGGACGTTCGATCGCGCTTCCCGGCGTTGAATCGCCAGCCCGCCAACTCGAAGGGCTCGCCGTTGTCGCCCTTGCCCAAACGCTCCCGCTGTGGCGGACCGTCACCGGTCGGGCCGACCCGCTCGACGCGCTCCTCCTCGCCGTACGTCTCGGCACGCTCGCAGGTACCCGCGGGGCCTACGCCGAACGCGGCGCAGCGTTTTGGCTGAGCCCGCTCGCCGACGGCCTCGCCACGCTCGCCCTCGCCCTCGGGATCACCCGGCGGGGCCCCCACCGCTGGCGCGGCCGCACCTACGCCTGACGAGGTGTCACGGTGGTGTCAGACACCGTTACATGGTGTCTGACACCAGCGCTACACCTGGCGATCACGAGCCGCCATCAGGAAGCGGACCCCGATGAAGGTCATCAGCACACCGGTGGCTGCGGTGCGGTATGGACCCTCGATCACAATCTGGGCAACCGGAAACGCAGCGATTCCGATACGCGCCGCCCAGGCGAACGAGCGCGTCACGGCGATGATCAAAGCAACGACGACGACGGCGGCGAGCGCAGGCAGCGGCGCGTACACGACGGCGCCGCCGACGAACGTCAGCACACTGCGCCCACCGCGCAGCCCGGCGAACACAGGGAACGCATGCCCGACCATCGCCGCTCCGGTGGACACATACGCGATCCCCCACACGCCGGGATCGGCCAATGCCACACCGATCCCCGCAGCGAGGGCGCCCTTCGCCACGTCGCCGATGAACACCGGAACTGCAGCGCGCCGACCGAGGGTCTCCTTGGCGTTCCAGTACCCGGGATTGCGGTCGCCGACGGTGCGCAGGTCGTCGCCGCCACCACGGCGGGCGACGACGTTGGCCACCGGGACCGATCCGATGAGGTAGCCGGCGACCACCGCCGCGACGACGTCGCCCACCGTGCCGAACCACGAACTCACGTCACTCATCCTGCCGTGCCACGATGGCCCTGACATGGCTCGGATCGCCTCGTTTCATCTCGTGAGCGAACCCCGCTGGCTCACGCCGTTCGCGCTTGCCCGATTGGCGACCGATCGGCCACGGCTGGCCCGCGTTCACGGGCTGCGGTTCTGGCGGCTCCTCGGCACGGCACACGACGACGACACTGCGGGCGGCGCCGACCTGCACCGCACGGCGATGTTCGCTGTGTGGGACGACGAGGCCGATCTCGACACGTTCCTGCGGACACACCACATCGCTCGGCGATGGCACGATGCGGCGGAGGCCTGGCACGTCCGCTTGCGCGGCGCTGGCGGCCACGGCTCGTGGCGCGGGGTCGCTGTACTCGACGGACTGGACGCCGGTTCGGATGCGGGGCCGGTGGCCATCATCACCCGAGCCAACGTGCGGCGACGGTCGTGGAGCACGTTTCGTCATGCCGCCCGCGCGGTCGACAACGAACTGCACCAGTCACCGGGACTACTCGATGTGGTCGGCATCGGCGAGGCGCCAGTCGGACGGCTCGGCACCTTCAGCCTGTGGGCGTCGCTCAACGAGGCCACGTCATTCGCTCGCCAGTCACCCGAACACGTCGACGTGATGCGGCGCACGCGCCACGAACGGTGGTACGGCGAGGAACTCTTCGCTCGCTTCGAGCCGTACGACTCATTTGGTTCGTGGAACGGTCGCGATCCGCTCGGCGGGCATCTGGTAGACGGCCGATAACATCGCTGCCTGCGCCCAGATAGCTCAGTCGGTAGAGCAACGCATTCGTAATGCGTAGGTCGCGAGTTCGATTCTCGCTCTGGGCTCCACGAAACATCTGCTCGATCGAACTTCCTCGGATCACGTGCACGCGCAATGTGGGCGGCACGGATCGAGAGGTGAACCGACGCGGGCGCCGCCCACTGTGTCGAACTCGCCCCTCACGCCAGGTCGCGCCTCGACGGCCGGTCGCTGGGACAAGACCCGATCAGCGCGTCACTATCGAGGCGATCACCGCCGAAGTGGAACTCATCCGTCCTGGCTGGCCGACACCACGCCGATGACGGATCACGTTGGTGGGCTGCTCGCCCGGACCCTGCACGGTGGCTGCTGGTTCTCATCGATCCTTCATGGACGAAGGACGACCATCCGCCTGTGCGCACGCCGAACACCCGTCGATCTGGACCGCTTCGCAGAATGGCGATATCGAGCGTCGTGTCGGTGCTGCTCGTCACCGCGTGTGCCGCGCCGGCTGGCACGGTTGCCGAGCCGGGCGAGCGTGCCGGGCCTGACACGGCCGAAGCGGCTCCGCTGACCTCGCGGGAAGCTGCAGAAGTTCTGGCGACCACTGTCGCAGACGCGGCGGGCAGCGAGGCTGAAGCATCGAGTACCACCGCGGCCGGCGAACGAGCGCTGGAGGTACGCGTCGACGTGGTCGACGATCCGGACGAGTACGCGATCGAAACGCAGGGCGACTTCGCCGTGTGGTGGGATCCGGACGTTCCGGAGATTGAGGACACGGTGCCCGAGGTGTTTGAGTTGCTCACTGATGTCCAGTCAGATGCGACAACGAATTTGGGTTTCGGGCCGCTGCCGACCGCCGAGGTTGGCCAGTACTTGAACGTGTACGTCCACGTCCCCGGCGACGACCGGTTCCCCGACTTTCTCGGCAACGGTCTGGGCTACAGCGACGTGGGCATGCCATACCTGGCGATGCCGCTCGGCGCCCACAACGACCCGACGAACGTGCGCCACGAGGCGTATCACGCAATGCAGTCCACCTCCGACTACGACGTGTTCGAAGACGATGCCGATGCAATCTGGATCATCGAGGCCTCCGCCGAGTGGTACCAGCACGTACGCAGCGACGACGACCCGCGCGCCTTCATCACGGCCGCCGCGGCGTACGCCACACCTCACCTTGCGCTCTGGCACCTGCCCGAGACTGGACGCAGCGACGACCCCGACGACAACGACTGGCTCTACGGGGTGCGGCAGTACAGCATGGGTACGTTCCTCTACTACCTGACCGAGCATGCCGGCGTCGATCGGGCGGCGGTGGCGTCGGTGTTCGCCGGCGACGTCGATGTGTCGCCGCAGCGGCACCTGTTCGACACGGTTGGCGGCGCACGGCTCGGGTCGAGCTTCGCCGATTGGGCGGTGGCGACGGCAGTCGGTTTCGACTATCTCACCGCCGACCAATCGGCGGTGGCGCTGGAGGAGCTTGCGGCGTTTGCGTCGCCTGACGAGGTTGCGGCGCACGTCGTGACGATGGTCGACCCCGACGACGTGACGTTCTCGCCACCGCCCGAGCTGGCGCCGCGCAGTTGGGCGTACAACTCGATCCGCATCGAGAACACCAGTGATGCGATCTACTCGATCGACGTCGTCGGTGCGCCCACGGGTTCGGAAGGTGAACCTGCACAGCTGGCCGCACGCGTTGCCGTTCGCAGCGCGGCCGGAGATGTTCGCTTCGTCGATGTCCCGATGACCAGCGCCACCGAGGGCCGGGTAGATGTCGAGGTGGCGGCGGACGATGTCGAGATCTACGTAGTGATCGCCTCGATTCCAGAGAACTTCGCCGGCAACGAGCACTACAACTACGACGTCGAAGTTGCTCGTACTCCGCGGGATGCGGAACCAGCGACCGAGTAGATTTGTTGAGGATGCGCTCGCTTAGTGGTGGACAGCAGCGAGGCGGCCCCGGGCAAGACGGTGCAGCGGCGATGCACCGTCTCGGCTTGCTGACCCGGCCGCTCGTGGTGGTCGCGCTCGCCGTCACCGCCACGGTCGTGCCGTTGACCGGGGTCGCCCACTCCGCAGGTCCGGCCGCGGGCGGCGGCCTGCTCACCCAGGCCGATCCCGCGCCGACGTGTACGCCGGAGACGATCGGCGGGGCGAACTACGAGCGATGCGTGCTCTCCGACCAAGCGGCGGTGGTCGATCTCGCCACGCTGTTGCCCGGTGGGGTCGATCGCAATGCGCCGATCTGGATCCAAGCTTGGGGCGGCAAGGGTGGCGACTCCGGTGCGGCCACGCCTGACGGGTCGAGCGCACCTGGCGGCGCGGCAGGGTTTGCGCAGACCATCACGTCGATCGACGACTACGAGCAGCGTTTCGCAACGACCAACCTCTATTACGCGCTCTCCGACTGGGCCGCGGCCGAGAACACCGACGATCCTGCCGCGGGTCGCCAAGGCGACGGCGGAGCATCGACGATTGTGTCGTCGATCAACCCTGCGGGTGCGCTTGACGTGAACTCCAATGTACTCGTTATCGCCGGTGGCGGCGGTGGTGCCGCCGTGGCCTGCCCGCAGTACGGCCAGGCCCCGTGCCAGGCCGCAGCGGGTGGCGCCGGCGGGGTGGCGCTCGCCAACCAGGCGCAGGTCGCCCCGGCTCAGCCCGGAGTCGCCGGTGGCCCCGCCGGCGGCGCAGGCGTTGGTGGTCTCGCGGGCGACTCTCTCTCCAACGGCTCTGACGGTGTTGGCGGACTGGGCGGGGGGCTCTTCACCACGGAGTTCAAGCTCGGCCTCACCGTCTCTCCCGAGTTCAACGGTGCCGGCGGAGCGCAGGTCGATTGCCCAAGTTTCGACGAGCATCCGTACTGCGCACGCGGCGGGGGCGGTGGCGGCTGGGGCGGGGGCGCAGCAGGGTTCTACACGACGCTGACGCCACGAGCGTCGGCCGGTGGTGGCGGCGGCAGCTTTGCCGCGCCAGCCAATGTCGGCGACCAGAACGCGCCAACGCAACCCGTCGCTGGACCAGCAACCGGCGAGGGAGAAGTACATCTGGTGATCTCGGTCGACACTCCGAGCGTTCCGCCGACGTGCACATTCGAGACGGTCGGCGCAGCGACGTATCAACGGTGCGTGGTCTCGGAGGAGTCGACCTTCGTCGACCTTGCGCTCCTGGATGGCGTCACCGACGACACCACGATCTGGATTCAGGCCTGGGGCGGCAAAGCGGCCGACGGCGGCCCGTCCTCGCCGGACAACGCCGTCGCGCCAGGCGGTGTGTCGGGCTTCTCTCAGGTCGTCACCACGGTCGACGACTACCGCACCCGCTACGGAACGACGTTGCTGCACTACTTGCTCGGCAACAAAGGCGTCGGTGGATTCGGCGACCCTGCACGCGGCCTCACGGGCTCGGGCGGCGCAGCAACACTGGTGGCTGCCACGCCTCCGGCGGACGGCCTTGACGTCAACAGCAACGTGGTCGCCATTGCGGGTGGCGGCGGCGCCGGCGTGACCTACTGCCCATTCTCGGGATGCGTGACCAACTCGACGTACAACGGTGGGCCGGGCGGCGTGGCCATGTCGAACGCCGGTGGACAACAAACGCCTGCCGGAGCGGGGCAGAGCGGTGGCCCCGGAGGCGGTGCCGGCGTCGGCGGTGCGG
>JBCBSO010000215.1:0-6925 GCA_039819205.1 Actinomycetota bacterium | reverse complement strand
GTCGACGGCTACCGCGGCTCGTACATCACGTCGTACCTCAACGGCGAGTACGGGATCTATGCCTTCGACTCGGTGAATGGGCAGATCGACAACTCGTACGCATCCGGTAGCGCCGGCGCTGGTCTGTACGTGGGCCAGTGCTTCCCCTGCAACGGGCTCGTCGACTCCAGCCACGCGGAGTACAACGGGCTCGGGTATCAGGGCACCAATTCAGGCGGCGACATGACGGTGTCGAACTCCCGATTCAATAACAACCGGGTCGGTATCTTCCCCAACTCGGGCAGCTACGAGCTGTGTTATCCGCAGCGCCAGACGCGCTTCGTCGACAACATGGTCGACAACAACAACGAGGCCTCGGCGCCGTCGCTGGCGTTCTCGGCCGAGTGGATCGGCAACGGGATCATCACCCCCGGGGGGATCGGCAACACCATCGAGGGCAACTCGGTGACCGATCACGACCGAGTGGGCATCGCGCTAGTTCCGTTCGTCGAGCGGTTTCCCAACGACGACCTGCCCACCGAGGCCGAGTGGGAGACGAGTTGTGCCGATGCTCGACAGGAGTTGCTCGCCGAGACGATCCCCGACGGGTTGGTCTGGGAGTCGTACGACACCGTGGTGCGCAACAACGCGATCTTCGACAGCGGGCAGGCCGACCTCATGGTCACCTCGATCGACGTGCCGACGCAGGATCTGCGCAACTGCTGGAGCGACAATGTGTTCGCCACCTCGCAGCCGGCCCTGCTCGAACAGCTGGCGCCGTGTGGTGGTGAGGGGGCCGGCGACTGGAGCGTCGACGCCTTCGATCTCGACGAGTGGGAGGCGCAGCGCCCTGAGCTGCCGCCGGCGCTCGCGTCGAGCGCAGCCGACATCCCGCCGCCGCCGGCCGACCTGCCGAACATGCCCGACGCTGCAGTGACCGCCACCGAATAGCGCCGTTCTGTTCGCCAAATCCGGCGCCAGGCGCCGGAAATCCCCGGTTTTTCGGAGGAGCACCGGACCTTCCGAATGCGCCCGGCCAAGGGGGCCGGGCCTCCCGCGCCCGGCGCAAGTGGGCGAGCGCCATGGGCGCGAGCACGGGAGGCGAGAGAAGGCCGCCAGGCCGACCGGGCTCCATCAATACGGCCGGAGCCCGCTCATGACGGCCGGACGGCGTCGGCAGGGTCGAGGCGAGCGGCGCGGCGAGACGGGTGCAGCCCGGCCACCGTGCCGACCGCGAGGGCCGCGAGCACGCCGAGGAGCAAACCTTGCACCGGGACGTCGACGACCCATCCTTGGTTGGTCGCGTACCCATACGTGACCGCCGTTCCGATGGCCACGCCGAGCACGCCGCCCAGGCCGGCGAGCGAGGCCGACTCGACCACGAATTGGCTGGCGATGTGTCGTCGTGTTGCCCCGAGCGCACGGCGCAGACCGATCTCGCCGCGGCGTTCCATCACGGAGATGATCATCACGTTGGCGATGCCGACGCCACCGACCAGCAGGGCGACGCCGCCGAGGCCGAGTAGCAGACGCTGCAAGTTCTCGTCGACGGTCGCCCGCGCCTCGAGCGAGTCGGACGGGCGGGACACATCCACCTCGTTGGGGGCACCCGGGTTCACCGTGCGCGCGAGCACCTGGCGCACCTCCTCGACGAACTCGGGATGCGTCCGCACGAACAGACCAGTCGGCACGATGTCGGCGCCGAGTAACGACTCGGCGATTCCGTTGCCGATCAGCGCGGAGCGGTCGATGTCGGGGTTGAGCGGTAGCGGATCGAGGATGCCGATCACCTGAAACTGCTCGCCGGCGATGAATACGGTCGGCCCGCCGTCGAGGCTGTCGATGCCCAACCGGGCCGCAGCCTCCGCACCGAGTACGACAACCGGCAGATCCGAGGTGTCAGCGTCGAGGAACCGGCCCTCGGTCAACGTGCCCTCGAGCGTGTCGAGCAACTCGGGCTCCGCGGCGAACACGCCGAGTCCATTGTTTCGGGGGATGTCGAGGTCGTTGCGTTGCACCGTCGTGTCGAGCGCGCTGACGCCCGACGCGCTCACCACCGGGTCGATCGCGCGCACCATGTCGGGAGCGTCGTTGGGCAGTTGCGCCTCCTCGCCGAACAGGTTGTTGCCGGCCTGGACTTGCAGGAGGTTCGGGCCGAGGGCATCGATCTGGGCGATCACCTCGGCACGACTCGACGAGGAGATGCCGAGGACCGACACCATCGAGGCGATACCGATGGCGATGCCGAGCGCAGTCAACACCGTTCGACCACGCCGGGCCCGCAGCCCCGACGTGCCGGTGGCCGCGATGTCACGCAACAGGAGTCGCGAGGTCCAGCGCTTCATCGCCCGGCTCCGACGAGTTCGTGATGCGCGGCCGCAGCGTCGCGCCGGTCGATGATCTGGCCATCGCGCATCGCCACCTGTCGAGGAAGCCGCGCCGCAAGCTCGGTGTCGTGGGTCACCACGACGATCGTCGAGCCCTCGGCATTGAGCTGGAACATCAGCTGCACGATCTCCTCGCCCGTCGCCGAGTCGAGATTGCCGGTCGGCTCGTCGGCGAGCACGATCGCCGGGTCGCCGACCAGCGCACGGGCGATCGCCACTCGTTGGCGCTCGCCGCCCGACAACTTGCTGGGGCGATGGTCGGCGCGGTGGCCGAGCTGTACTCGATCGAGTGCGTCGGCGGCGCGTCGACGACGTTCGCGTGCTGGGACCCCTCGATAGAGCAGGCCCATCGCCGCGTTGTCGAGCGCCGTGTGGCTCTCGAGCAGATGAAAACTCTGGAACACGAATCCGATGCGGTGGGCGCGGAGTCCGGCCACCCGCTTGTCCGAGAGGGCCGACACCGGTTGGCCATCGATGATCACGTCACCGGCGGTGGCCCGGTCGAGCGTGCCGATGAGGTTGAGCATCGTCGACTTGCCGGAGCCCGACTGGCCGACGACGGCGAGGAAATCGCCTTCGTCGACCGTCAAGTCGACATGGTCCACCGCCCGTACCGGCGGGGTGCCGGGGTAGTCCTTGGTCACGCCGTCGAGTTCGAGAACGGGATGGTCGCTCATCGCGGCACCACCAATTCGTCGCCTTCAGCGATGTCGCCGGAGATCTCAGCCATGCCGTCGACGACCTCGCCGACGAGGACGGGTCGCAGCTCGGTGGTCCCATCGGGCAACTGCACCTCGACGCCGTGGCCGCCCTCGGCCAACGCGATCAGCGCACGCACGGGCACGAGCAACACGTCGGTCGCCCGTTCGTCGATCACGAGCACATCGACGATCGAGGCGTCACCCGGAATCTCGCCGGATGGCTCGATCGTGGTGCGCCAGATTCTGTCGCCGTTGTCGTCGGTGACCTGACGCTGCTCCACGACCGTCCCCGGAACGGTCGACCCGTCCGGGAAGCGAATCTCGACGTCGCTGCCCTCGGGGAGTGCGGCACGGTCGCGGTTGCTGGTGTCGACGGTGATCACCGGGGTGCCGTCGGTGAGAAGGAGCTCGTCGATCCGCGTTCCGACCCGGAGGTCGGACGACATCCGCACTGGCTCGTCGACGAACGCCATGTGTTGGCGCGTCACCCTGCCGGTGTCGTCGAGCCCGTTGTCGTCTTGCCACTGCTTGACCGCGCGCTCGGTCTTCCATCCGAACACGCCGTCGGGCTCGACGTCGTAACCGAAGAACGCGAGGTACTGCTGCAGTTGAAGAACGTCGGGCCCTTCCATGGCCGGTGAGGTGCGCTCGAGGTCGCGATACAGCGGCGTGTCGCCCTGCACCAGAAACAATGGCTCCTCATCGACGTACACCAGGACCTCGCCCGGCTCGACAATGGTTCCCGGCTCTGGCGCCCACGTGATGATGCCGTCGCCGCTGCGCTCCTCGGGGAGGGGCAGCGGCCACTCGTCGCCGAACGTGGCGTCACCGACGAACTGCACGTCGGCGCGCAAGTCGCCACGAGTGACTTGGATGATCTCGGCGTTGGGGTCGGCGTCGGCCACCGGCTGGTCGGTCGCCGCGCCGTCGTCAGGAAGTGTGGTCACGATCGCCGCGCCACCGATCAGGGCCGCGGCCGCTGCGCCACCGAAGACGAGGCGACGTTTCATCAGCTGGCCTCCAACTCGTCGAAGGCTGCGCTGCACTCGTCGAGTGCAGCAGCGAGCACGTCGGGATCGACATCGTCGAGCGAGCCGCTCGACTGCGGATCGGCGGACGGTCCATCGTCATCGAGGCTGAGCCCCCCTTGCGACGTCATCATCGATCCCGCGTAGCCATCGAGGCCCTTGTCGGCCATGCACGCTTCGAAGCGCAGCTGCGCGTCCTGCATCGCCGCCTCCTGCTGAGGGTCGGGAGTGAATGCGCCCATCGCCGCCTGGCCCAGCTCCGAGCAGGCCTCGACCGCCGCCTGGAACGCCTCCATGTCGAGGCCGCCGAGGCCGCCCGACTGGGGATCAGCCTCGCCGCCGCCGCCGTCGAGGGAGATCGAACCGCCCCCGGCGCCGACTTGTACGTCGATGTTGGCGCCGTTGGCGGCGAGACACTCGCGGTAGTCGGCCATCGCCAGCTCGGGGTCGATGTCGCCGTCCGCTTCGTCGGTGGCATCGTCGATGCTGGCGATTCCGCTGTCGTCATCGCTGCTTCCGCCGCCGCACGCGGCGACGGCGAGGCCGCCAACGGCGGCGAGCGACAAGGCGATCGACGAGCGACGCCGGGCGCTATCGCGGGTCGAGGTGGGTACAGAAACTCGGGAGGGGGTGTGGGTGTCGGTCATGGCATCGATCGTGACGATCCGACGCTGTGGCCATGCTGAGCGGCACTCTCACCGGTTTCTTAGGGATCTGGTGCCAGGCTGGAGATCGATGAGAGTGCTGGTCGTCGAGGACAACGCATCGTTGGCCGACGCGGTCCAGCGCGGCCTGACCGCCGAGGGCTTCGTCGTCGATGTGTCCGCCGACGGAATCGATGGTCTGTGGCGGGCGAGAGAGTTCGACTACGACGCGATCATCCTCGACATCATGCTGCCGGGACTCAACGGCTACGAGGTGTGCCGCTCGCTGCGCTCCGAAGGCGTCGACACACCGATTCTCATGCTGACCGCAAAGGACGGCGACTTCGATCAGGTCGAAGGCCTCGAGCTCGGGGCCGACGACTACCTCACCAAGCCGTTCTCGTTCCCCGTGCTCGTCGCCCGGCTGCGTGCCCAGGTCCGGCGGGGGAGTGCTCCCCGACAGCCCGATGTGCTCGAGGTCGGCGATCTCCGCCTCGACACGGCACGACATCGCTGCACTCGCGCTGGCACGAGCATCGATCTCACCCCGCGTGAGCGGGCGCTGCTGACGACGTTGATGCGCGAGCCCGGGCAGCCGTTCAGCCGTAGTGAGTTGCTCGACCGCGTGTGGGGCACCGACTTTGATGGTGACAGCAACGTGGTCGATGTCTACGTCGGCTATCTGCGCCGGAAGATCGACGGGGGTCGCGACATGAAGCTGATCGAAACGGTCCGTGGCGTCGGCTATCAGGTGGCGGCCCCGTGAAGCGAGGTCTGGAGCGGCCGCGGACGGGCGTCCGATTGCGCATCGTCGCCGCGGTGACCGCGGTGTTCGGAGTTGGCGCGATTGTGCTGGCCGTCGCATTGCTCAGCGTGGTCGAGTCACAGCTCGTCGACGAGCGATTCGAGGCGGCCGAAGCGGACCTCAACGCCTATCTCGACGGTCTCGAGGTGGTCGAGAACGGCGATGTCGCCATGGCTGCACCGACCGCATCGCCGTTCACCAGACGCGTCGTGGTGGTCGACGAGTTCGGGCAGCCGATCAGCGCCGGCGACATGCCGGGCTCGACTGCGATTGAGCTTGCTCCTGTGGACGGCTCCTCCGCACTGGTTGCGGGTCAGATCCAGGAGGTCGATCTCGGAGACGACGTTGTGGCGGTGTCGTCGTCGATATCGATCGGCAGCGAGCAGTTCACCGTCACGGCGGCCAACCCGCTGCAGCCGGTGCTCGACAGTCTCGACACGGTGCGCACCGCGCTGTGGGTGGCGTTGCCGCTGTTGATTGCGCTGGTCGGCGGGCTGACGTACTACGTCAGCGGACGAGCACTGCGGCCGGTTCGGGCGATCACGTCGCGCGTCCGTGAGATCGACGATCAGCGGCTCGCCGAGCGCGTGCCCGAGCCGGCCGGGAGTGACGAGATCCGGGATCTCGCGGTGACGATGAACGGCATGCTCGACCGGCTCGAGATCGCGCAGCGGCGGCAGCGTCAGCTCGCCGCGGATGCGTCGCATGAGCTCCGCAGCCCGGTGGCGGCGAGCCGCACCCAGCTCGAGGTTGCGCTCGCTCGGCCTGACGATGCGGACTGGCCGGCGACCGCAGCGGCGGTGCTCGACGAGACGGAGCATCTCGGCACGCTGATCGACGACTTGTTGGTGCTCGCACGGCTGGAGGCCGATGAGCATCCAGAGTTCGTCGAGGTCGATCTCGACGACGTGGTGCGCACCGAAGCACAGCGACCTCATGCCGTGCCAGTGAGCGTGTCGATCAACCGCCCCGTGCGGATCAGCGGTGTGCCGAACCAAGTGCAGCGTGCGATCCGCAATGTGGTCGACAATGCGGCGCGGCATGCGTCGACTTCGGTCGATGTCGGCCTCGTTGAGGGCGATGGCTGGGCGGTCGTGACGGTTGACGACGACGGTCCGGGTATCGCCGAGGACGATCGCCAGCGCGTGTTCGATCGATTCGTGCGCCTCGACGAGGCCCGCGATCGCGAGCGGGGCGGTGCTGGACTCGGACTGGCGATCGTGGCGGAGGTCGCCCGTACCCATGGCGGCGACATCGAGATCGGTGAGTCGCCAACCGGGGGCGCACAGCTCACCCTCCGCTTCCCGCTCTGACCCGTTCTGTTCGCGCGTTCGTGCGCGAGGCGCATGAATTCCCCGGTATTTCCGCGCGGCGTCCGGTT
>JBCBSO010000214.1:0-6943 GCA_039819205.1 Actinomycetota bacterium | reverse complement strand
TGCACGTAGCCAATTCCGCCTTGCAACACCACGAGGAACATCCACGTGCAGTACTTCTCAGGGGTCCCGGAAACGCTTGTTGCGGCGCACATCGCTGGAGCGACCGCCGTGTGGGTGGCCACGGTGTTGCTCGTGCTTGACGGCCTCGGTGACGGGGTCCGGTCGACGCGCCCGGCGCCCGCGGAGCGCGTTGAACAGATGACGCCACTCACGGACCACGTCGCGTAGGCTTTCCGGACCCGCAATCCGTTGCGGCCAGCCCACCACCGTGGTGGGCGCATCTCCAAGGGGGAGACACAACCTATGAACCGAATTCCGAAGGTGATCGCGGCCGTGTCCGCGTTTGCCATCGTTGCTGCAGCCTGCGGTGACGATGACGATTCGAGCAGTGACACCACTGCCGAAGCGAGCACCGACACCACGGCTGCGAGCACCGATACCACCGAGGCGAGCACCGACACCACCGACGGTGGCGGCGGGTCCGATGCGTCATTTGTCATCGGCACGGTGCTGCCCGAGTCGGGCGCACTGGCCTTCCTCGGCCCACCGCAGATCGAGGGTGTGCAACTCGCCGCCGACGATCTCGCCGCAGCCGGCGCCGATGTCGCGGTGATCACCGGCGACAGCGGCACGGACGGCGCCGTGGCCCAAGAGACCGTTGCTCGCCTGCTTGGCGAAGGCGCCAACGCGATCGTCGGCGCCGCCGCGTCCGGCGTGTCGCAGGACATCATTCAAACGTTGTTCGACGGCTCGATTCCGCAATGCTCGGCATCGAACACGTCGCCGGCGTTCACCGGCCAGGACAACGCCTCGTTCTACTTCCGCACCGTCCCGCCCGACGAGGCGGTCTCACCGATCATCGCCGACGTGGTCGCCTCGGCTGGCCACACCAACGTGGCCATCGTGGCCCGCGCCGACGACTACGGCACGGCGCTCGCCGACCTGGTCGCCGCCGAGCTCGACGGGCTTGGCACGGAGAACGCGATCGTCACCTACGACCCCGAGAACGTGTCGACTGACGCCGTTGTCGGCGACGTTGGTGCCCAGGGCGCCGATGCGGTCGTGCTGATCTCCTTCGACGAAGGCATCCCGATCATTCAGGCAGCCCTCGAGGCGGGTGTGCCCGCCGACGCCATGTATGGTGCCGACGGCATCTTCTCGAACACGCTGAACGCCTCGGTCGACGCCGAGAACCCCAACGTGATCGACGGTTTCACGGTGATCGGTGCTTCGGGTGACGCGGACTTCAACGCCCGCCTGACCGAGATCACCGACGGCAACCTGATCTACGGCGGCCAGGCCTACGACTGTGTGATCACCATGGCGCTGGCGTTTGCCCAGGCAGGTTCCACCGATGGCGAAGCGCTCGTCGCTGCTGCGGTCGACGTGACCAACGATGACGATGGCGACACGACCTGCACCTCCTACGAGGACTGCGCCGCAGCTCTCGAGGCCGGGGAAGGCATCAACTACGACGGCGTCGCCGGTCCGATCGATCTCGACGAGAATGGCGACCCGACCTTCGGCCGCTATGCGATCGCTGAGTTCCAGGACGGCGTGCTCACCGCAATCGACAGCCAGGACATCGATCTGAACTTCTGATCGATCGCCTGATCGAATACTGAACAAACAGCGGCCCGGGGGAGTACTCCTCCGGGCCGCTGCGCGTTCGCAGCGGGTGTCCGGTCAGTGCTGACGGGCGAGGGTGCCGAGATACAGCTCGATCACTTTCTCGTCGTGGAGCATCTCTTCGCCGGTGCCCGTGTAGGCGTTCCGACCCTGATCGAGGACGTACGCCCGGTCGGAGATCTCGAGGCATCGGCGAGCGTTCTGTTCGACCATGATCACGCACACGCCGTTGTCGTTGATCGTCTTGACCTGGTGGAAGACCTCGGTCTGTAGTGCTGGAGACAGCCCCGCGGACGGTTCGTCGAGCAGCAGTACGGATGGGTCCATCATGAGCGCCCTGGCCATCGCCACCATCTGCCGTTCGCCGCCGGACAGCGAGCCGGCTCGTTGTTGGGCGCGTTCGCCGACCAACGGAAACAGCTCGGTCACCCGGGCGAACGCCTCGTCGAAGCTGCGCGGCCGCTGGTAGCAGCCCATCTCGAGGTTTTCTTTCACTGTCAGGCGAGGAAAGACGTTGTCGGACTGGGGGACGTAGCCGATGCCGCGCCCCACGAGTTGGTCGGCGCGCATGCCGAGGATCGACTCGTTGCGATGGGTGAGGGTCCCATCGCGGATCGGCACCAGACCGAACATCGCCTTGAGTAGCGTCGACTTGCCGGCACCATTCGGGCCGATGATGCCGACGAGTTCATGCGACTCGGCGGCGAGGGATGCGCCGTTCAAGATGTTCACGCCGGGGACGTACCCGGCGACGATCTCGGTGGCGTCGATCATGCTCATTGGTCAACCCCCAATGCTCACCATGATGCTTGCCGTCGTGCTCGCCATCAGTCGCGCTCCGTCGTTGGTGCGCCGAGGTATGCGTCGATCACGTCGTCGTTGCTCAGAATGGCGGCCGGCGGCCCCTCGGCGATCACCGAACCTTCGGCGAGCACCACCACCCAATCGCTGATTCCCATGACGACGTCCATGTCGTGCTCGATGAAGATCACGGAACGGCCTTCGTCGCGCAGGTCGGTGATGTGGCCGAGTAGTGATTGGCGCAACGCTGGGTTGACGCCAGCCATCGGTTCGTCGAGCATCAGCAGCTCCGGATCGGCCATCAGTGCCCTGGCCATCTCCAACAGACGGCGCTGGCCGCCCGACATCGTGCCGGCGTACTCATCGCGCATGTGGGCCAGGTTGAACCGCTCGAGCAGGTCGTCGGCGCGCACCTCGATCTCGCGCTCGTAGTGATGCCACGACGGCGGCCAGAGGGCAGCGAAGAAGCCTTCTCCGCGCTGGTGGCGTGCGCCGAGCTTCATGTTCTCGATCACCGACAGCCGGGTCAGGGCTTTGGTCAGTTGGAACGTACGAACCATGCCTTGCTCTGCCACCTTGTGGGCGCGCACGTGGGCCAATTCGTCACCGTCGAATTCCCATTGCCCGGAGTCCGGCCGGTCGAAGCCGGTCAGCAGGTTGAACAGGGTCGTCTTGCCGGCCCCGTTGGGGCCGATGAGGCCGGTGATGATGCCCCGCTGGAACTCGAGGTGCTCGACGTCGACAGCTTGGAGACCACCGAACGATCGGGCGACGTGGTCGACGGTGAGGATGGGATCCGGCTTGGCGACTCCTGGTGTCGGTGGAACGGCTGTGAGGGTGGCGGCCGGCGACGTCACCGGCGGGTCGCTCGGTGGGTTGCCGTCAGTCGGCATCGAGGACCACCTCCTCACGATTGCCAAAGATTCCTTGTGGTCGGAACACCATGAGCAGAATCAACGTCAGCCCCATACAGGCCACAGCGATCACGCCTTCTTGCCCATCGAGGAAGTTGGTCAACCAGTCGGGTGGCCACGATTGTGCGGACAGCTCCCGGATGAAGCTCTCGATACCCACGCGCATGAACCAAAACAGCATCGCGCCCACAACCGGTCCGATCGGTGTCGCCGCACCGCCCAAGATGAGGGCCGTGTAGGCAAAAAAGGTCGTTTCGGCGCGGAATCCCTCCGGCACCGCGCCACCGGTATTGAGCACGTCGACGACGCCGGCGAGACCGCCGATCACGCCGCCGATCACCAGTGACTGCATCTTGTAGCTGAACACGTTCTTGCCCAAGCTGCGCGCTGCGTCTTCGTCCTCGCGGATCGACTTGAGCACCCGTCCGAATGGGGCGCGGACGAGCATGGCAACGACGAACGTGCACAACGCGACGAGGACCCACGCCACGGTGAGCAACCACAGGTCTTGGTTGCTGAAGTTGAAGTTGCGAAAGCTGATCTCCCACGACTCGGGGTAGGGGTTGATGTCGCGGAACGACCCTGACACGCCCTGCAACCCGAATGGTCCACCGGTCACGTCGGTGGCCGCGCGTGAACGGATCAGGAAGCGGATGATCTCCGCCGCTGCAATGGTCGTGATGGCGAAATAGTCGGCGCGTAATCGCAGTGTGGGAATCCCGAGCAGGACGGCGAACACGCCAGCGCAGAGCAACCCGAACGGGATACCGAGCCACAAGCTGCCGCCCCATGTGGTGACGAAGATGGCCGTGCCGTAGGCGCCGACCATCATGAAGCCGACTTGTCCGAAGTTGGTCAGGCCGGTGTAGCCGAAGTGCACGTTGAGCCCGATCGCCAAGAGCGCAAAGATCGCCGCGTTGGGGCCAACCGATGCGCGTAGGCCATCGAGGAGGACGGTGATCAGATCCATCAGCCGACTCGCTCCTTCGATCCGAGAATCCCTTGGGGGCGGATCAGCAGCACCAGAATCAGTACGAGCAATGCCCAGAGGAATTTCAGCTCCGGTTCAACCCAAACGGTGCTGATCTCGGTGACGAGACCGATGACGAGGCCTCCGACCATTGCGCCATAGGCGGTTCCGAGGCCGCCGAGAACCACGGCGGCAAACATCAGGAGCAAGAGACGAAAGCCCATGTCGAACTTGACCACCTCGGACAGCCCAAAGAACACGCCGCCGAGCGCAGCCAGCCCGGCACCACTCATCCAGACCCAGAGAATGACCCGGTTGACCGCGATGCCCGACGACGCCGCGAGGTCGGCATTGTCCGAGACCGCGCGCATACCTTTGCCGAGACGCGTGAGCTGCAGCACGGTGGCCACGCCGACGAGCACGATCGCCGACACGACGATGATCGTGAGATCACGCGGCGTGATCGAAATCGGTCCCACGTCCCACGGCGTCTGGATCTGGTACTGCCGATATGTGAGGTTGCCCTCGCCGATCCACAGCTGGAACAGCTGACGGCCAACGAGCGACATCCCGATCGTGACCACGACGAATTGGAATGATCCGAGCTTGCGACGCCGTAGCGGCGCCATGATGCCCTTCTCTACCCCGGCACCAAGCAATGTTCCGCCGAGCACCGCGAGCGCGGCCGACAGGATCAGGCCCGACTCAAGCGACTGCGTGTTCAACCACCAGGCCAGCGCAGCGCCGAAGGTCACCAACTCGCCGTGGGCGAAGTTGATCAGCCCGGTAGTGCCGTAGATCAGCGACAGACCGATCGAACACATCGCGATGATCAGGCCGAGCTTCACGCCGTTGACCGTCGCTTGGGCGACCTGATCGAACGTGGAGGTGCCGCCCGTGTCCTGCCCGCCGAGCGCGAAGTTGATGACTCGGACCTGTCCGGGGCGGCTGATCGAGCTCTCGCGTGCCGTGTCCTCCTCGTCGAGCGCAACGCCTGCTGGGAGCGTGGCGATGTCGATCTCGACGAGATACGTGCCGCGTCGGTCCGGGACCTCGATGACCCACAGACCGTCCGCATCGGAGACCGTCTCGCCTGCGAAGGGTTCGTCGCCGGTTGCGTCAGCTTCGTCGATGACTTCGGTCACCACGATGCGCACGTCGGCGACTGGACCCGACGCATCTTCGAGGGCGCCCTCGAATCGCGGCGGCTCATCGGTTTGCGCCGATGCTGGCGCCGACATCAGCCCGAGCGCCAGGACGATGAGTCCCAGCGTGACCAGGGTGCGGCGCATGGGTCGGCGATCGTAGCGGGGCGCTGCGGTGCAACAAGAACACCGCCATATGTCGTCGACGAGGCGGCGTCAGTCGAAGCTGAGCAACAGGGCGGTGCGGTCGTCCTCGTCGCCCGACTCGCCGAGGGCATCGAGCTCGGCACGTAGCTGCTCAAAGAGATCATCGATCATCGTCGGTGAGTGTTCGGCAACGATGCTCGCAAAGTGTCGACGGAGCCCTTCGACGCCGAGCTGACCGTCGGTGGACGGCACCTCGAACAAGCCGTCGGTGACCAGAAGGAGATCGTCGCCAGGTGCCATCAGCGTGGTGCCTCGGTGGTACCCGTCGCCCGCCACCATCGGCAGCCCGAGCAGTACTCCAGGGCGGCCGTGGAGTACCGATACCTCGCCCCGCCGGGCGAGTAGGGGGTAGGGGTGGCCTGCCGAGCTGTACTCGAGTGAGCGGTCGCTGTGGTCGTAGAGAGCGACGAACAGCGTGAGCGGCTGCCGCGGTGGCGCGTTGTCGCGCATGTAGCCATCGAGCCGCAGCAGCAACTCGTCGGTGCGGCGCGACGTCTGCGCGAGTTCGCGGATCTGAGCACGGGCGATGGCCATCGTCAGTGAGGCTTGTGCGCCGTGGCCCATCACGTCGCCGATGGCGAAGAGCCACCGGTTTGCATCGACGCGCAACACTTCGTATAGATCGCCCGACGCAAAGGTACTGGGCTCCCATCGACCAGTGGCCCGAAACCCCGCGTCGGTCGGCAGTTTCGCCAGATCCGGGAGCATCGACTCCTGCTGTGCGCGGAGCGCCTCGTGCTCGCTGCGGTACTCACCTGCGCGACGTGCGCTGCGCGAGGCCCGGTGGGTCATCGTGCGGAGCAGCATCCAGAACAGCTCGTCCGACGATGACAACGCATCGGTCAACGCCTGCCGGGTGAGGTGCAACAGCTCGACGTCGGTCTCGGCGCGTACGGTGGCGGTGCGCCGCGTCTCGCCGAACACGGAGATCTCGCCGATGAACTCCCCGGCGTGGATCGAGTCGATCCGTTCCTCGCCGTTGAACAACGCACAGGTTCCGGTCAACAGCAGGTAGGCGCCGGTGGCCTCGTCGCCCTCCGTGAACAGCGCTTCGCCGGCGGCGAGCCGGAGTGGCTCGCCGGAAGGGAACACGCTGTCGTCGAACGCATCGATCACCGGTGCAGCACGGTAGCGCTCAGTCGATTGCGTTGGCCGATCCGCTCGTAGCGCAGATCGTCGGTCAGGTCGATCATCAACCGCAGGCCCAGACCGTGGCCGGTGTGATCCTCCAGGGTCTCGGCGACGGGCTGCGGGTGGGCGTGCGTGGGGTCGAACGG
>JBCBSO010000213.1:0-6957 GCA_039819205.1 Actinomycetota bacterium | reverse complement strand
ACGGGAACATGCTCGAGCGATCCGGGAACAGCTGCGCCGACTTCGTCGGTGCCGCCGGAATGCCGATTCGTACTCATCAACGCAGTGTGCCACCGCAGTGCGATCCGCATCGGCTCGGAGCGCGTGGCCGTACGAATCGGCATTCCGGCGGCACCGACGAAGTCGGCGCAGCTGTTCCCGGATCGCTCGAGCATGTTACCGTATTCCAGGGGAATCGTGTTTCTTTCTCGGGGAATATGGTTTCTCTTAAATCGAGGGGAACACCGTTCCCGTATGCGGGGAAATACTGTTTCCTAGCGGATCGCTGAGCTGTACTGCGATTCACAAAACACCTGATAGAGGCGCATCCCGGGAGCGCTGGTCAGGCGATCAATGGCTCAGTTGTCGCGGGCAATGGGCAAAGAATCGATTCTATTTTGCGCGGTTGTTTTGCCGGAATACAGGTTGCGCAAAGGTCGCAAGCGGCACGATCGTTTTGGCACAAAGTCACCAACAAACGAAAGGAAGTGTGTCATGTCCCCGTCCGTCACCCCCTCGACCGCCAATCACACCGGCGCCAATCGGCGTCGCTTCCGGGCCACCGCCCGCATCACCTCGGCCGCCGCCATGGTCGGCCTGATCGCATCCGCATGCTCGTCGGGTACGAGCGACACGACGCTGCACGGTGCTGGCGCATCGACGCAGGCGCCAATCACCACCTCGTGGCAGGCCCCATATGAGACCTACGCCGGAGGACAGTTTCAGTACGACGTCGTCGGTTCGGGAACCGGAGTCGAGCAGTTCCTCGCCGGCGACATCGACTTCGCCGGAACCGACGACTACCTGAGCGAAGAGGAGCGGCGCATAGCCGAGTCCACGTGTCCCGGGCCGTTCGGTGCGGTCAACGTACCGACCTACCTGTCTTCGATTGGGTTGATCTACAACTTGCCTTCGCTGGAGGGCGAGCAGCTCAACCTCAGCGCAGACGTCATCGCCGCGATCTTTGCCGGCGACATCACCAACTGGAACGATCCCGCCATCGCGCGTGACAACCCCGACGTCGAGCTTCCGGATCTGGCGATTGTTCCGGTTCACCGGTTCGACAGCAGCGGCACGACAGAGAACTTCACCGAATACCTGTCGGCCGCTGCACCGGACGCCTGGACGTATGGTGAGTTCTCGAACTGGACCGAGAGTGGCCCCGCAGGCGAGAGCGCTGTGTACAGCGGCGGCACCGCCCAGGTCGTTGGAGCCGCCGAGGGATCGATCGGGTACGTCGACGTGACGCAGGCCGGCGGTCTCCCCGTCGCAGCGATCGAAGCGGGCGACGGTTTCGTCCTCCCGACCGATGAGTCGGTGACCGAAGCGTATGGCCTCGCTACCCCGGCGTACCCGAACGAAGCGCTCGACTTCGCTGTCGACTTCGACCGCACGCCAGAGTCCGACACGGCGTACCCGTTGGCGATGCTCAGCTACACGGTCGTGTGCTTGCAGTACGACGACCTGGACACTGCCAATGCCGTGAGTTCGTACCTGTACTTCGTGCAGACCGACGAGGCCCAAGAGATTGCCTCGGCAGTCGCTGGTGCGGTGCCGCTCGACGTCGAGACAACTGAGCGGATTGGCGCCGTCAGCGAGAGCATCGGCACGGTCACTCCCGCCAGCGCTCCTGAGCTGATTGCCTGATCACGTCGCGCCACGCTCGGCGATTCCGTCAACACTGCCCAGATGATGCACCGCACGCCCTGCGGTGCATCATCGCGTTCAGGAACGGGACGCCACGTTCAGGACTGGTTGCCGCTGTCGTTGGAGAACTCATGCCGCTCGACAAGGACCAGCCAATTACCGGAGTTATCGCGGAGCACCGCTTCGGTCCCGTACGGTCGTTCCACTGGTTCTTGAATGAACACCACGCCGTTGTCGGCGAGTTGTCGATGAGTGCTCCGACAGTCGTCGGTCTGGAGGCCGACGGCACTCAGTGATCCCTTGTCGAGCATGCGTTGCATTGCTGCGGCATCCTCGTCATCGAGCGGGGGCCCGGGTTTCATCAGTGTCAGCTCGAGCTCTGGCTGGGAGGGATGGCGCACGGTCACCCAGCGGTATCCGTCGCCCATTGTGACGTCGGAGGCCTCCTCGAACCCGAGCTTGTCGATGTAGAACGCTTTCGATTCGTCGTGGTCGTTTACCCACACGGTCGAAAGGGACACGTTGGTGATCATCGAGCCAAGCTACGCACGGGTCAGCAAACGGTGCTTCTCCGAGATTGCGCCATCGGCGAGGCCCCAGTGGGCGACGGCCAGCGGTCGATGCCGCGCATGAAGAGGAAGCACCCAGGAATGTGCTGCCCGCCGCTCGACGCCCACCGTTTGCGATAGGCGACCGGACTCACCCCGACGAGTGCAGTGAACCGTGACGAGAACGACCCGAGGCTCGAGAAGCCGACCATCGTGGCCACCTCGGTGACGGTGAGATTGGCGGATCGCAACAGATCTTGGGCGCGCTCGATGCGTCGCCAGGTCACGTAGCGCATCGGTGTCTCGCCGTAGGTGTCGCGAAACCGACGCACGAAGTGGTACTTCGACACCGCCGCAGCCGCCGCCAGCGCATCGAGATCGAGGGGTCGGTCGTAGGCGCGATCGGCGAGATCGCGGGCCCGACGGAGATGGACGAGAAGCGCGTCGCTCATGACGTGGTCGATGGTCGCGTAGTGAACCGGAACCTGTCGACCAGACTGGGTCGGTGCCGTACCCGACCGACATTCTCGACGACGACGACCTGACGCGCCGCGGCCCGCGCTATCCCGACGTCGAGGTGCGGGAGGGCCTGGTTGTGGTCGATCGCGCGAGTGGCTTCAGTGGACACGTGGTGCGTTGGTCGGCCGAGGCGGTCACGCTGCAAAACGCGGGCCACCATCAACGCCACTTCGGGTGGAAGCCCGGTGGGTTCCTCGTCGACGGCGCGGCGGCGACCTTGCGTCGTCCTGCTGCGCCGGCGCGGTCGGTGATACCCGACGTCACGGCATCGGGATCCATCGCAACGGCGCCGGGCCCGGCGCGCGTGGCGGCGGCCAGTCGTATCTGGGTCGAGGGTCGTCACGACGCCGAACTGCTCGAGCTGGTGTGGGGTGACGACCTACGCGAGTTGGGAATGGTCGTCGAGCCGTTGCACGGGGCCGATGATCTTGCAGCTGCGGTGCGCGAGTTCCGGCCGAGCCGCGAGCGGCGCCTCGGCGTCCTCCTCGATCACTTGGTGCCTGGGTCGAAGGAGTCGCGTATCGCAGCGACGGTTACCGATCCTTACGTGCTCATCACCGGACACCCGTTCGTCGACGTGTGGGCCGGCATTCGCCCCGAAGTCGTCGGGATTCCGTCGTGGCCCGACCTGCCGCGTGGCGAGTTGCCATGGAAGGAGGCGGTGTGCGCCGCCCTCGGCGTACCGTTCGACGGCTTCTGGCCACGCGTCCGCAACTCGGTGACGACGTACGCTGACCTCCGACCGGAGCTGGTCGGCGCCGTCGAGCAGCTGATCGACTTCGTCAGTGCCGACTGAGCCCAGCGGCGCTACAGCGCCGGACCGCTGACATCGACCCGTCCGACGACACAGGCCGTGCCCTGACCCGCGCCGGTGTTGTCGTCGTCGGGGTCGAGGTCGACAAAGAAGCTGAATGCCCCGGAGGGGAACTCCCCACTGGTCGGATCGTTCGACACCCTGGCGCCGGTCTCGGCGATTCCGGGGTCGATACGAACCTGGGCGATTGCGCCGGGAGCGAGGTCGAGCGCCCGGTCGAGGTCGTCGCGCGGCGGGAGCAGCACGCGCACGCCATCGTCAGTCGGCGCCGCTCCGATGACGTCGAGCACCGCTGTGCTCTCCGACGCGAAACCACAGTCGAGCGACGTGGTGGTGGCTTCGACGAGATCACCGGCGGAGATCACTCCGTCGCGGTTGCGGTCGTAGACGGTGGCGACCTCAGCGTTGTTGTAGCGGGCCTCGATGAGCACGGGCAGCGTTGCGCTGATCGTTCCCGACGTCTCGCCACAATCGACAGCCAGTGTCTGGTGGAATCCCTCAAGTGTTTCAATGACCTCACAGGCCCCACCACCGCCGTCCGAGTCCGTGTGTCAAGAACGGGACAGTGTTGTGTGAGCGGCGCGTCAACGCGGCCGATGCCCAAGAACGCGAGCGTGTCGGGTCCGAACGTCGTGACTCGGTCGTTATGAGTTGACGTAATGAGTTGATTGGTGGGATGCGCTGATCACACGAAGGCGCTGGCGAACACCAGGCTGACGATGGTCATGACCTTCAGCAAGATGTTCATCGAGGGGCCAGAGGTGTCCTTGAACGGGTCGCCGACCGTGTCGCCGACCACCGCAGCCTTGTGCGGCTCGGAGCCCTTGCCGCCGTAGTGGCCGGCTTCGATGTACTTCTTCGCGTTGTCCCAGGCGCCGCCGGAGTTGGCCATGAAGATCGCCAGGGCGAAGCCGGTAACCAACGCGCCAGCGAGCAGACCACCGAGCGCATCTGTGGAGATGAACCCGACGACGAGCGGCACCACCACGGCAAGTGCGCCGGGGATGATCATCTCGCGCAGCGAGGCTTCAGTGGAGATCGCCACACACGTCTCCGAATCGGGTACGACACCCTCCTTGCCCTCGCGCAGGCCGGGAATCTCGCGGAACTGTCGACGCACCTCTTCGATCATCTTCTGGGCCGCTCGACCGACCGCGTCGATCGTCAATGCGGCGAACAGGAACGGGAGCCCGGCGCCGATGAACAGTCCGATGAACACCTCGACGTCACCGACGTTCAAGTTGAGTATCTCGCCTTCGTCGGCGAGGGCGAATTCGAAGCTCTTGAACAAGGCCAGCGCCGTGAGTGCGGCGGAGCCGACGGCGAAGCCCTTGGCGATCGCCGCGGTGGTGTTGCCGAGCGAGTCGAGGGCGTCGGTGACCTCGCGCACCGAGGGGTCGAGTTCGGCCATCTCGGCAATGCCGCCCGCATTGTCGGCGATCGGTCCATAGGCGTCGACCGAGACGACGACGCCCAACGTGGCCAGCATGCCGATGGCGGCAACTGCGATGCCGTAGATGCCGCCGAATTCGTCGAGCTCGTCGATGAACGTGACCTGGCCGCCCCAATAGGCGACCCCGACACCGACGAGGATCAATGCAACGGAGGCGAACACAGAAATCATGCCGACGCTGATGCCACCGAGGATCGTTGTGGCGGGACCCGTCTGGCTTTGACCGGCGATCTTCTTCACCGGGCCGAAGTGGTCCGAGGTGAAGTACTCCGCCGTCTTACCGAGGCCCCAGCCGACGAGCAGACCGCCGATCACGGAGATCGCCAGACCGATCGGGTTGTCGAACTGGTCGTTGTCGTTGAACAGCACGAAGGCGACGCCGATGGCGGCCACAACCGTGATCGCCATCGCCACGTTGGTGCCCTGGTGTAGTGCCCGGCTGAGCGCCTTCGAATCGGTCGAGTCGCCCGAGCGGACCAGGAACGAGCCGATGATCGAGGCGATCATGCCGACGAAGGCGATGGCGATCGGGAACATCAGCAGCTCGACAACACCGTCCAGTCCGGCGCCCTCGGCGGTGATCCCGAGCGCAAACGCTGTCAGCGAGATCGGGGCGATGATCGAGCCGGCATACGACTCGAACAGGTCGGCGCCCATGCCGGCCACGTCGCCGACGTTGTCGCCCACATTGTCGGCGATGGTCGCCGGGTTGCGGGGGTCGTCTTCGGGGATCCCCGCTTCGACCTTGCCGACGAGGTCGGCGCCGACATCGGCGGCTTTGGTGTAGATGCCGCCGCCGACACGCGAGAACAAGGCGATCGTTGAGGCGCCAAGGCCGTACGCAGTGAAGATCTGGAAGGCGTCGTCGACCTCGAACCAGGTAACGAACACGAGGTAGGTGAGCGTGAGGCCAAGCAGCGCAAGTCCGGCGACCGAAAAGCCCATCACCGCCCCGCCGCGGAAGGCGATCGGCAGCGCCTTGGCCGGGCCATCCTTGGCGGCCTCGGTGGTACGCGCGTTGGCCATCGTGGCCACGGTCATGCCGGCGTAGCCGGCAGCCGCCGACAACACCGCGCCGAGGACGTAGCTGATCGCCGCGAGCGGCGCGATCACCAACGCCAGGAGAATCATCAGCAGCACAGCGAAGACGCCGACCCACTGATACTCCTTCTGCAGGAAGGCTCGAGCGCCCTTTTGGATCTCCCCCATGAGGAAGACCATTCGTTCGTTGCCGGGCGGAGCAGCTTCGACGGCGCGGTAGTAGTAGCCAGCAAGCGCAAGCGCGGCGACCGCCGACACGAGCGCGAGATACGGAATGACGTCCACGGGGTGTTGCCTCCTGGGCGTGGTTCGAGATTCGTCGGCCCGCGGGCTTCCTCCCGCGGGGCCGCTCCATGATGGTCGGTCGGCGGTGGCCCATCCCCAACCGCGCGATCGGATCCCGACCACCGGGTACAGCGATACGCCGTCACGGCGCGCGGCGTATCGATGAACTAGGCCCGCCTCCACCAGCACCGATACCGTGGGCGTCCATGGCACAGACGCTCAGCCGGGGCCCGGTATCGGGCACGGCGGTCAAGTCAACGACCAAGAAGAAACCGTTCCTGCTCGACCTGTACGGCACCGCCGTCGGCAAGAAGTACGTGATGGCGATCACCGGCCTGATCGGTATCGGGTTCGTCCTGGTGCACATGCTCGGCAACCTGAAGCTGTACATCGGCGTGGTCGATGAGGGCGGGGTGTTGATCTACGACGCCGATTACTACGGCGAGTGGCTGCGCGACCTGCTCGTGCCGTTCTTCCCCCGCACCGTGTTCTTGTGGCTGCTGCGCAGCGTGCTGATCGTCGCGCTCATCGGTCACCTCCATGCGGCGTACACGCTGACCGTGCTCAACCGGAAGGCACGACCGGTCAAGTACCAGTCGGCGCGTGACTACCAAGTGGCCAACTTCGCCAGC
>JBCBSO010000212.1:0-6981 GCA_039819205.1 Actinomycetota bacterium | reverse complement strand
ATGGCGAGCAGCAGTGCGACCGCGTCGTCAGAACCGGCATCGGTGTCGACGACAAACGACCGCACGCTGCGCACCATGCGATGCCTATTCAGTTGAGGGGCGTTCGTTCGCGCTCGACTCAGTCGAGGCGTTCGATGATCGTGGCGTTGGCCATGCCGCCGCCTTCGCACATCACCTGCATGCCGTAGCGGCCGCCGGTGCGTTCGAGCTCGTTGAGCAGCGTCGACATCAACTTCGTGCCCGACGCTCCGAGCGGGTGACCGAGCGCGATCGCGCCGCCGTTGATGTTCACCTTGTCCATGTCGGCGCCGGTCTCCTTCTGCCACGCCAACACGACCGAAGCGAAGGCCTCGTTGATCTCGAATACGTCGATGTCGTCGATCGACAGTCCGGTCTTCTCGAGGATCTTCTTCGTCGCTGGGATCGGACCCTTGAGCATCGTCACCGGGTCGGTGCCAGCGAGGGCGAACGAGTGGAACTTGGCGCGCGGCTTCATGCCGAGCTCTTCGGCCTTCTCGGCGCTCATGATCAGCACGGCGGACGCACCGTCGGAGATCTGCGACGAGTTACCGGCAGTGATCAGGCCATCCTCTTTGAAGGCTGGCTTCAAGTTGCCGAGCGTCTCGGCGGTGGTGCCGTCGCGGATGCCCTCGTCCTTGGTCATCACCAGCGTGTCGCCGTCGACCTCGACTTCGACCGGCACGATTTCGTTCTCGAATCGGCCCTCGTCGCGAGCGACCGCGGCGCGCTGCTGGCTCTGCGCACCGAACTCGTCGAGGTCCTCACGTGAGAACCCGTACTCGACGGCAATCATGTCGGCACCGATGCCCTGCGGCGGCAGACCGGTCTCGGCGTAGCGATCCTGCTGCTCTTGGGGGAACGGGAAGCCCATGCCCTTCACGATCGACGCGCCCATCGGGGTACGCGTCATCACTTCGACGCCAGCGGCGACGACCACGTCGTAGGCGCCGGCCATCACGCCCTGCGCGGCGAAGTGCATCGACTGCTGGCTCGAGCCGCACTGCCGATCGACCGTGGTGGACGGCACCTCTTCGGGCCAGCCAGCGGCGAGCACGGCGTTGCGGCCGATGTTCAAGGACTGCTCACCGACCTGCATCACGCAGCCCATGATCACGTCGTCGACGTCGGAGGGGTCGAGGTTGTTGCGCTCCTCGAGCGCCTTCAACACGTGGGCAGCAAGGGCGGCGGGATGCCAGTCCTTGAGCTGGCCATTGCGCTTGCCACCGGGCGTGCGCACGGCGTCGATGATCACTGCTTCGGTCATGGGGTGCTCCGTTTCATGTCGGGGGTTGAGGGTCGGGGGAAGAAGAGACGGTGGTGGCGGGGTGAGTCGTGCGGTCGATGGCCGCATCGACGTTGTGTTGCAGGCGGGTCATCACCCAGGCGAGTGCCTGGCGCTCCTCGCGGCCGATGCCGTAGCGCAGCTCGGCACGCAGCACTTCGTCGACCTCAGCGATGTCGCCGGCCATGGCACGGCCCTTGTCGGTGACGTCGACGCGCCACACCCGACGGTCATTCGGATCGGGTGTTCGTTCGACGACGCCGCGCCGCTGCAACTGATCGATCACGGTGCCAATCGCTGCCCGACCGATACCGAGGTGGTCGGCGAGGCGAGTTTGGCTGGTGGCGCCGAACTCGGCGACGTAGGCGATGAGGCTCGCTTGGGTGAGGTTGAGATCGAGCGTCGCCAGCCGGCAATCGAAGGCCTGACGAACCAGGCGCGCAGTGGCCATCAGCGTGGTCTCGACGCGCAACCAGGGCGGAGAGTCGAGTTCGTGAGTGGTCAGGTGCTGGGTCATGCGCGTCGTCATCGCCACGAACCGCCGTACAAAGAACGACGGCGTTCGTGTGGACACATACTGTACGACGTCATACAGTATTGCAACATCGCAACTGAGTGGCGCTGTGCATCGCCGCTCGCCACGACCCGATCGCCAGGACCCGATCGAGAAGGAGCGTCCCGATGACCGACACCGCTGCCCCGACCGAGCTCACCCCAGACGAAGCAGCTGCCTTCCGCCAGCGCTGCGTGGAGTTCATGGAGGCCCACGCACCGAAGAGCGCTCCGAGCTTCGAAGACCAGAAGGCGTTCCTCGCTGCGGCTGCAGGAGCAGGCCTCGCAGGCGTGCCCTTCCCAGAGCAGTACGGCGGTGGCGGTCTCACGCTCGCCCACGAGAAGATCTGGCGCGAGGTGAAGAGCAATTACCCGATGGTCGATGCCGAGCTCATCATCAGCCACGGCATGTGCTTGCCGATGCTCAACGAGTACGGCACCGAACAGCAAAAAGAGCGGTTCATGGCCGACTGCGTGTCGGGCAAGACGTTGTGGTGTCAGATGTTCTCCGAGCCCGGTGCCGGATCCGACGTCGCCAGCCTGCAGACGAAGGCCGACCTCGACGGTGACCAGTGGGTGATCAACGGGCAGAAGGTGTGGACCACGCTGGCCCACAAGTCGGACTACGGCTTGGTGGTTGCCCGCACCGATCCCGAACAGGTGAAGCACGCCGGTATCTCGATGTTCATCCTCGATATGCGCGCCCCCGGCGTAGAGATTCGCCCGATTCACCAGATCGACGGTGGCACGCACTTCAACGAGGTGTTCTTCTCCGACGTGCGCATCCCCAAGGACTGGCTGGTCGGCGAGTTGAACTCGGGTTGGAAGCTGGCAACGGCGATGCTGATGTACGAGCGGGTGGCGATCGGTGGCGCTGGAGCCGGCAAGATCAACCAGCCGCAGTACAAGATGCTGCTGAAGGCGGCCAAGGAGTCGGGCAAGATCAACGACCCCGTCGTGCGCGACCAGTTGATGGAGATCTACTCCATGGAGACCACCAAGTCGCTCGTGGCGATGAAGACCCGCGACGAGATGAAGGCTGGCAAGACCCCTGGTCCCGGCGGGTCGCTCGGCAAGTTGTTCGGCTCAGTGATCGCGTGGCGAGTTCGCGAGATCGCGCTGGAGATCGCCGGGCCCGGCTCGGTGGCCTGGGATCCCGACGACGAGACGGGCGGCGAGCGTCAGCGGATCGTGCTCAACAGCTTCCAGTCAGGGATCGCCGGCGGCACCGACGAGATCCAGCGGAACATCATCGGCGACCGTGTGCTCGGCCTGCCACGCGATATCTCCGTCGACCGTGGCGTGCCGTTCCGCGAGCTCAAGGTCGGCACGCAAACCGACTGATCAGCTAGGCAGCACGCGGCATGGGGTCGAGCGAGCAACTGCTGACGACTCGCCAGATGGCGGAGTTCGTGGCCAACGGGGTGCTGCGCTTCGATGCGCTCGTGCCCGCTGACATCAACGAGCGGGCGGTCGAGGAGATGGCCCGGCTGAACGCCGAGCGGCTCGCACCCGAGGGGCTCAGCCCGCCCGATACCCAAACACGGCTCGACGAGTGTTACCCCCCGCCGTCGGCGATCGGCGAGTACCTGCGGCTGCCCGAGGTGCGCGGCATCATCACCTCACTGGTCGGGCCCGACCCGTTGTTCGACCACGACTGGACGCACCACCTCCCGGCCGGGTCGACCTATCTGCAACCGCTGCACGTCGATGCGGTGACCGATTCGGTCGACCCGACGTTCGACATCCAGCTGTTCTGGTTTCCCCGGGAGGTCGCACCGGGCGAGGGCGGCACACGGTTCGTCCCCGGCACACATCTGCGGCGGGTGCGCTCGTCGGGGCTCGATCGGTACCAACACATCGTTGGCGAAGAGCAGTTCGCCGGCCCGGCGGGCACGGTGCTCGTGTTCCATCACGGGTTGTGGCACGCCGGCCAGCCCAACCCCAGCGACGGCGATCGGTGGATGCACAAGGTGCGTCTCAATCCGACGCGCCCACAGGTCCGGCACTGGGACACGCACGACCTCGACGCACTGCACAACCCGCCATCCGACCACGTGTTCGCGCGGATGATGCCCGACAGCGTGGCGCAGGTGTTGCGCACGTGGCATCCGTGGATGAGCGTCACCGAGTACCGCAACGACCAGATGCAGCGAGCGCAGGTATGGCGCTACCTCACCGGCGACGACACGTACGACGTCGACTACTACCTCACTCGGCTCGAAGCGCGTGCGGCGCTCGTCGCCGAGGCGTGAGCCACCGATGAGTGAGCGGCAGCAGGTGCTGTACCTGTGGGCCAGCGGGTCGGCGCTCGACTCGCCGGTGATCGGTTGGGCGTTTCACGATGGCACCGATGGTTGCGGTCCACATCTCCCCGAGGAGTCGCCGCCATACGCCACCGGAGTCGACGCACTGCGCGCCGGCTGGATGCTGTTGCAGTCGGCGCAACTCGTCCCGCCCGCTCCCGGCGACGAGCACGCCAACGCCTACCTGGAGTACGAGTTCGTATTCGCGAGAACTTGCTCGGCCTCAACCAACGACTGAGGACGTAAAATGGGACGGCCGAGTTAGCTGGGGCCTTGTTCGCGGAGTCGGTCGACTTCTTCCATCGCGGTGCGTAGCTCGCTGAGCCACTCGTCGACGTTCTGCCCGACGAGACGGACACACCAGGCGAGGGCATCGGCGCGCGACCGGGCGACGTTGGCGGACACCAGCGTGTCGAGGACCATCCGCTCGGGTTGACGTAAGCGGGTCATCGCCGGGGCGGCGAGCTGGGTGAACATGTGTGTCGGACCATCGCCGACGATCACACCCCATGCGACCTTGCGCTCGAAGCGGTGTTCGGCTTCGCGGGCCACCGCCATGCGCCGATCGCGCGTGTCTTCGCGGAAGCCGCCGACGCGGCCGTCGATCGCCTCGGCGCGATCGACGTCGGACGCGTCGTCGGCCAGCTCGGGCAACGGCAGCGTCAATACGACAACGATCTCTTCTCGATCGACGGTGATCTGCGGGGCACCGGCGGTGGTCCATTCATCGGGAAGGCGACCGGCGAACCAGGCGGCGATCTTCGTCGAAGCGGGAGATGTAGCGCTCATGGCCCGCATGATATTGCATTCTTACATCATTACAACACCAAAGATGCCAGGTCGACCAGCGACACTGGACCGATGCACGATCTCGTGATTCGTGGTGGCACCGTGGTCGACGGCACGGGCGCAACACCACACACTGCCGACGTCGCCGTCGACGACGGACGGATCACTGCGGTTGGCCCGACCGCCGAGGACGGTCGCCGGGAGATCGACGCCGACGGACTCGTGGTGGCACCCGGATGGGTCGACATCCACACGCACTACGACGGTCAGGTCAGCTGGGATCCGGAGCTGGCGCCGTCGAGCCACCATGGCGTCACCACAGCGATCATGGGCAACTGCGGCGTCGGGTTCGCCCCGGTGCGCGATGGCGACCAGGGGTTCCTGATCGAGCTGATGGAGGGCGTGGAAGACATCCCCGGTACGGCGCTCCATGAGGGCATCGACTGGCGATGGGAGAGCTTTGGCGAGTACCTCGACGCCCTCGACGCCACACCGCGATCAATCGACCTTGGTGGTCAGCTCCCCCATGCTGCGGTGCGCGCCTACGTACTCGGCGAGCGCGCCCACGACGACGATGTGACCGCCGATGAGATCGCCCAGATGGTCGACATCACCCGTCGCGCGCTCGCCGACGGTGCGTTTGGGTTCTCCACGTCACGCACGTTCCTCCACCGTTCGAAACACGGGCTGGTGCCCGGGACCAGCTCGACGCCCGCCGAGGTGATCGCCATCGCCGAAGCCGTACGCGACTCTGGCCACGGCCGGTTCCAGTACGTGTCGGACGACCTCGGTACCGGCGGCGACGAAGCGTGGCTCGACTCACTGAAGGAGATGGGCTGTCCGACCACCTACACGCTGGCGCAGACGCCGACGGATGCTGTGGCCTACCGCCGGGCGCTCGACGACGCGGCGACCACCACGGCCAACGGCACCCCACTGGTGCCCCAGGTTCCGGTACGGCCAACCGGGATGTTGTTCGGGTTGCAGAGTTCGTTTCATCCGTTCATCGCCCACCCGAGCTATCGCGCCATCGCCGACCGGTCGCTTGCCGAGCGCGTCGCCGCGTTACGCGACCCGCAGCTGCGGGCGCGTCTCCTCGACGAGGTCGCCGCCAGCAAGAACCCGTTCGTCAGCTACATGTCGACGAACTTCGGGCAGATGTACCTGCTCGGTGATCCCCCCGACTACGAGCCGCCGCCAGAGGCAAGCGCCGCTGCCACCGCAGCCCGCGCGGGGCGCAACCCGGGCGACGTCGTGCTCGACTGGCTACTCGCCGACGAGGGCCGAGGTTTCATCTTCGCGCCGCTCGGCAATTACGTCGATGGCGACCACGAAGCGCTGCGCGAGATGCTCGAGCATCCGGCCACCGTCCCCGGAGCCAGCGACGGCGGAGCCCATTGCGGCCTGATCTGCGACGCCTCGTTTCCCACGTATCTGCTCACCCACTGGGCACGCGATCGACGTCGCGGTCCGCAGATCCCACTCGAGCGGGCAGTTGCGCTCCAGACGTCGGCCACCGCCGCGGCGTACGGCCTCGCCGACCGAGGTCGGCTGGCCCCGGGCCTGCTGGCCGACATCAACGTGATCGATCACGAACAACTGCGGCTGCATCCGCCGCGTATGGTTCACGACCTCCCAGCGGGTGGCCGGCGCCTACTGCAGGACGTCGACGGCTACCGAGCGACGGTCAAGTCGGGCGTGGTCACCTTCGAAGATGGCGAGTGGACTGGGGCGCGCCCCGGCCGCATCGTGCGTTCCGGCTGATCTCCAACCTGGGTGATCATCGTCCGCGGCCGATCGCCGTGCGTCGTACGGTCCCGCCACCGTAGGTTGACCCCATGACCAGCGGATGGAGCATCGAGCAACACGGCTTCGACCCCGAACGGCAGCGGGTCTGGGAGAGCCTGTGCAGCCTCGGCAACGGTCACTTTGGGGGACGTGGCACCCATGAGGAGCGCTACTCGGGCGACTCGCTCTCTGGCAACTACCTGGCCGGCGTGTACTACCCCGATCCGACTCGCGTCGGGTGGT
>JBCBSO010000211.1:0-6988 GCA_039819205.1 Actinomycetota bacterium | reverse complement strand
CGAGCGGACGGCGGGCGAGTTCGGCGTCGCGCGCCGTGTCCCGGAGGAGCGGTACGAGGCGTTCAGCCTCGGCGACGAGGGCGTCGTGATCGAGGCGGGTCGGTGCGTCGAGTTGAGCGATCGACATGGTGGGTCCTTTCGGCTGTTGGTCAGTCGAGGTCGAGTGGTTGGTGGGCGATGTCGGCCGCCTCGGCAGCGGGAATGCCCAAGACGCGCAGCACCAATTCGGCGGTGGTGTCGGCGAGGCGGTCGGCCGGCTTGCCGTCGTCGAGTGCCTGTACTACGCCGACGATGGCGCCGTCGATGAAGCTCGCGGTAGCTGCAGCGTCGGCAACGTCGTAGCGCCCGCTCTCGAGCCCGTTGGCGATGTCGTTGCGCGGCACCGAGCCCATGTCGGCGACGAGTTCGCTGAACGACATTCCCGATCGGGCGTACCAACTCCACAATGGGTCGTTGGCGATGGCCCGCAACAGGAAGCGCAAGCCGAGCGCCATCCGCAGCGCCGGATCGTCGGAGCCCTGAGCCGCACGATTGACTCGCTCGTGCACCGGCTGGGCGAGCCGTTCGATGACCGGACCGAGCACGTCGCCCTTTGTCTTGAAGTGCAAATAGAACGTGCCGTGGCCGATGTCGGCAGCGTCGGTGATGTCTTGGATCGTCACCGACTCGACTCCACGGTCGCGCATCAGCCGCTCGGCGGACTCGACGAGCCGCGCCCGCGTCGATGCCTTCCGACGCTCGGTTCGGGTGGCCGGAACAGGGGCGCTCTGGGCGGGCATGACCTCAGTATGACTGCAGTCAGAAATATGTCAAGTCAAAACTGATTCCAGTCAGAGTCTGCTGTTGGTATCCGTCCGCAATATCCACGTCAACATGGCGGCGCGGCGCCGCCATGATCACCCGGCGACCTGTTCGGCGGCAGGCGTTGGTGCGCTGTCGAAGAGCCGTTCGGGCGACGCGAGTTCGACACCATCGCCAGGCGCGCCGGGCGTTGAGTAGAAACCCAGCACTGGGCCGCCGAGCGAGTATCCGATCAGGCGCCGGAGTTCCGGAGAGAAAGTGCGGGCCACGTCGGGCGGACACGACAGGTATTGGTTCTCTTCCTGCCGGAGCCAGTTGAGCGTGTAGTGGATGAGGACCCCGATCCGTTCGTTGGAGGTGCGGTTCTCCCCGCCGCCATGGATCACGGTGCCGTTGTAGAGCAGCACGGAGCCGGCACCCATTTCGGCTGCCACGATCTCGTCGTCGGTCGGCGCGCGGTCCTTGTCCCAGCGGTGTGAACCTGGCACGAAGCGTGTCGCGCCGTTCGATTCGGTGAATTCGGTCAGTGCCCAAATCGTGCTGAACTGGGTTTCGACCGACCGGTTCAACGCGGGTCCCCATACACCGCGATCGCGGTGCAGCGGTTGTGCCCCCTGACCCTCGCCGATGCTCACCGCCTGCGTGAAGTGCAGCTGATGTTGGTCGCAGTACGGCGCCAGGTAGTGCTCGCTCGCCCGCTCGACCAGCGGATGCACGGCGAGTTCGCGGCACGCTGCCGACCGTGCGAGGAGCGCACCCACGCGCTTGGTATCGAACCCGGCGAACGTGTTCGTGCCGGTGGGGCAGTGGTCGAGGTACGGAGACAGCTCGGCCGACAACCGCTCGAGCATCGTTGTGTCGAGGACATCGTCGACGATGACCCCGCCATGCTCTTCGATGGCGCGACATACCTCCGTCGCGTCGGTGGTGTTCGGAAGGTGCAGGATCTCGGTCATAACGATGCTCCCGTCGGTGTGCGGGCGATGAGGTTGTCGAGAAGGCGATGAAGCGTCCGTTGTTGCCGTTCGACGGGCCACAGTTCGGGGGCGACCGACGCACACAACCCGATGCCGTCGACTGCGGCGACGATCGCGCCGGCGATCTCGGTGGCATCGTCCACGCCGTTGCGTTCGAGATGATCGGCGACCGACTGTTCGATGCGTGCGTAGAACTCGTGATACGCCGCAAGCAGCGTCGGCGAGCTCGGTGCTGCGCCGCAGTAGGCGAGCCACACTCTCCAGTGCCGGCGTGACGCCTCATCGATGGGTAGGTGGAGCCCGAGGCGGGCGTGCGTGAAATTCACTGCGGTGGAGTCCGGCTGCGCGAGCAGCTCAGCCAGATGGTGCAGGGTGGCGACGAGCAGCTCGTCTTTGTCGCGGAAGTAGTGGCCGATCGTGCCGGTGGTCGCTCCAACCCGTTGCGCGATCTCTCGCAAGGTGACCCGCTCGAGTCCGACGTCGGCGATTGCGTCGATGGCGGCATCGACGAGTTCTGCACGTCGTTGTTCGTGGTCGACGACCTTGGGCATCCTCGCAGGTTATTACGTCACAGTCATGATGTAAAGCCAGTGAGTGCGTCAACGTCGCTGCGGTCGTCGGACGTGAGTACCCAACCCGTTGCGGCGACATTTGCCGCGACCTGTTCGGGACTCGTTGCGCCGGCGATCACCGACGCGACCAGTGAGTTCGACGTGTGCCAGCTCATCGCCAGGTCGAGAATCGTGTGGTCGCGCGCCTCGGCCCACTCGGTCAGGCGCCCAACGATGGCCAACTTGTCGTCGTCGATGAACAACGATGCGCGATCGCCCCAGTGTGTGAGTCGCGAGCCCTCCGGACGCTCGGCGCCGAGCCGGTACTTGCCGGTGAGCAGCCCTGACTCGAGCGGAAAGTACGGCACGAACGCCGTATTCAGGTCGGCGCAGGCGGTGAACACGCCGTCGTGTTCGGGGCCCCGGGTGAGCACGCTGTAGTGGTTTTGTACCGACGGGAACGGCCGGAGATCGTGCGCCTCGGCGGCGGCGTGCGCAGTGCGTAGTTCATCCGCGGTGAAGTGCGTGCATCCGAACTCGCGGATCTTCCCTTCGGTCTGCAACTCGCCGAGGCATCCGAGTGTCTCCTCTGGCGGAGTCGTCGGGTCGGGTCGATGCAGCTGGTAGTGATCGACGTACTCGGTGCCCAGTCGGGCCAGGCTGGCGTCGAGGCGGGCGCGGATCAGGTCGGGGTCACCGCCGTTCTCGTCGTCGTTGAGGTCTCGCGTGTGGCCCCACTTGGTGGCGATGATCGCATCGCTGCGCCGCCCGGCCAGCGCAGCGCCGAGGTACTCCTCGGATGTGCCGTTCCCGTAGCTCTCGGCGGTGTCGAAGTACGTGATGCCTTCCTCAAGTGCGGCATCGACCACTCGTCGAGTGGCGTCGGCGTCGAGGAGCGTGCCGAAGTTGTTGCATCCAAGGCCGACGACCGACACATCGAGAGATCCGAGCTGGCGATACTCCATCGCTTCACCGTACCGATGACTCGTTCGGTGCTCCGCGGTCGGCGCGTCGATCTAGAGTCCGCGCCATGACTCGATCGACTCACGCCTTCACCGACGACGCGCTCGGAACTCACGACGCGGTGGGCCTCGCTGCAGAGATCGACGCCGGCCGGGTAAGCCCGACAGAAGCGGTGGAGGCTGCGCTCGCACGGGCCGACGCGGTCAATGGCGAGATCAACGCCATCGTGACGCCGACGGTCGATCGGGCGCAGGCCATGGCGTCTTCCGGCACGGCTGGAGTGCTCGCCGGTGTGCCGACATACATCAAAGACACCGACGCGATCGAAGGCGTGCCAAATCGCTTCGGTTCACGGGCGATGCCCGATACACCTGCGGCGGAGTCATCGCCATTGGTGGTCCAGTACGAATCGACTGGCGTGATCCCGCTCGGTTCGTCGACCCTGCCGGAGTTCGGGCTGACGGCTACCACCGAGCCGCTGCTCACCGGCATCACGCGTAATCCGTGGAGCCTCGACCACTCCACCGGCGGATCATCCGGTGGTTCCGCCGCGCTCGTTGCCGCTGGCGTCGTGCCCATCGCCCATGCCAACGATGGTGGTGGGTCGATTCGTATCCCCGCCGCGAACTGCGGACTCGTTGGCCTGAAGCCGACCCGTGAGCGCATTCGGCAGGCGGAGTTGCCGAAGATTCTGCCGCTCAACATCGGGGTCCAGGGTGTGGTGAGCCGCTCCGTGCGCGACACAGCGCTGTTCATGCACGGTGCCGAACAGCACTTCCACCATCCAGGCCTTCCCGCGGTTGAGCACGTCGCGACTCCGCTCGATCGTCCGCTGCGCATCGGTCTGTTCACGACCGATGCTGCGGGGGTCACGTTCGACTCGCGTTCGGTGGCCGAGACCGAACGCATCGGGCGACTCTGTGAGTCGCTCGGACATCGCGTGGAGCCGATCGACAATCCCTTTCCGGCATCGTTCGTCGACGACTTCTTCGTGTTCTGGAGTCTGCTGCCGGCGTTGATGTGGCGGATGGGGACGCGCGCGTTCGGCGAGGGATTCGACCGCGAGCAACTCGAACCATGGACGCGATACCTGGCTAAGTACTTCACCCGTCATCTCGCTCGGCTGCCTGGTGCCGTGCGCCGGCTGCGTCGCTTCGAAGCCGACTACAGCGCAACGTTCACGAACTGCGACGTGTTGCTCTCGCCGACCCTCGGTCGGCCGGTTCCCGAGATCGGCTACTTCGACACGACCATTCCGGGCGACGTACACATGGCGCGGGCGCGAAGCCACGTTCCGGTCACGCCGTTCCAAAACGTCAGCGGCGGCCCGGCAATCTCGCTTCCGCTGGCCACCGACGATCGTGGGCTGCCGCTGGGGATTCACTTTGGCGCTGATCTTGGCCAGGAAGCGCTGCTGCTCGAACTAGCGCTGCAGCTCGAGCAGGCGAGCCCGTGGAAGACGCTCGCCGACGTCTGATCGTCGCGCTGCTCCCGTGTCACCCCCGCCGCCCGAGCTGACCTCCGAGGCGTCGCGCACGGTGCCGACGCTGCCGGGTGAACGGATCACATCGCTCGACGCCATCCGCGGTGTCGCCGTGCTCGGCATCTTGCCGATGAACGTCGTCGGCTTCGCCCTGGTGAGCGAGGCCTATTTCAACGTCGATGCCGGCGGGTCGCGAACGTGGTTCGACGAACTGGTCGGTGGGTTCGGCGAGATCTTCATCGACGGCAAGTTCATGGGAATCTTCTCGGCGTTGTTCGGTGCCGGCATCGTGCTGTTCGCCGACCGTGCTGCTGCCAAGGACGCACACCCGGTGCGACTCAGCCTGTGGCGCAACCTCTTGTTGTTGCTGATCGGTGTCGCCCACACGTTGTGGTGGGATGGCGACATCCTCGTCGTGTATGCAGTGTGCTCGCCAGTGCTGCTCGTCCTGCGCAGCGCGTCGCCGCGCTTGCTCGCCGCTGTCGGTATGGGACTGATGCTGCTCCCACCGCTGATTGCGTGGCCGGTACAGGCCGCGATCCCCGAAGACGGACCCGGACCAGCCGAGTACTGGACACCCGGCGGCGAGCAGATTGACGCTGTGGGCATCTATCTCCTCGTGTGGCTCGTGGCGCGGGCGCTCGGCATGATGCTGATCGGTATTGCGCTGTACCGCTGGGGGGTGCTCCAAGGTGAGCGCGCACCGCACCTGTATCGCACCATGACGCGGGTCGGGCTGGCGGTTGGGCTGCCCCTTGCCGTCGCTGGTTTCAGTGTGCACGCGACGTCCGGGTACGCCGTCGACGTTGCCGTGATCGGCGACATTCCCGCAGTGCTGGCCATCGTGCCGATGGTGATCGCCTACATCGGGATCATTGTCCGCTGGAACGCCGGTGGTGACACTGCGGGACGGGCGCGCATCCGGTCGACCGGCCGAATGGCGCTCTCCAACTACCTGTCGCAATCGGTGCTCGGTGTGACCTTCTTCGCCGTGCTCGGTAGCGACGACGTCGGCCGTGGATGGTTGGCCGTGTTCGTGCTCGTGGTGTGGGCGTTGCAACTGTGGTGGTCGCCGCTGTGGCTGCGGCACTTTCGATTCGGCCCAGTCGAGTGGCTCTGGCGCGTCGGAACCTATCGGCGCATGGTTCCGCTTCGTCGGTCGTGAAGCGCAGGGCGGGAGAGGTAGGAGTGGACAACGATGCACGACGATGACACCACGATTCACGCGCTCGCGCGACGGCTTGAGTTCGTCGCCGATGAATTCGCAGAGATCGGGTCACCGTTCGTGTCGCGCCTGCTGGCGTTGATGGCCGACGACGTGCGTGCCCGGCCGTCAGGCGGGACAGCGCAGTTGCTGTTGCCAACGCTCGACGCTCCGGTCGACGACTACCACGCGCAGCGTGCGTTGAGCGGGGTCCACTGGCGGGTGCTCAACGGCGACGAGCCGCCGCTCGCTGCGCACTATGGATCCGTCGGCGGTGACAATGATGCGGACGCTGCGTGGCCACTCGTACGCACGGTGCTCGACCGCCAGCCGGACGAGGTCGTCAAGGCGCTGGGGCACCCCCTGCAAACGAACGAGCCGGCGCGGTCGGCGGCGCTCATCGTCGGGCTGCTCGAAGTTGCGGCCACCACGGGCATGCCGATTCGATTGCTCGAGGTCGGCGCGTCGGCAGGTCTCAACTTGCATCTCGACAAGTTTCGGTTCGAGCGCGGCGACGCCGCCACCGGTCCGGTCGACTCGCCCGTGCGGTTCGTCGATCTGTGGCCGGCCGGCTCGCCGCGGTTCGACACCACGTTGCGCATCACGCATCGTCGGGGGTGCGATCGCGACCCCATCGATCTGCGCTCGGCGGATGAACATACGCGGCTGCTGTCGTACGTGTGGCCCGACGAGCAAGAGCGCTTCGCGCTGCAGCGTGGCGCAACCCAGATCGCCGCGACCGATCCCGTCGTGATCGATGCGTCCGACGCGGCCGACTGGGTCGAGCGGCAGCTCGATGTGCAGTTGCCCGCTGGTGAGGCGACGGTGGTGATGCATTCGCTCGTGTGGATGTACCTCGACGAGACGACGCAGCATCGAATCGACACGGCGATGCGGCGCGCCGGCGCTCGGGCGACTGCCGACTCGCCGCTGGCCTGGCTGCGCTTCGAGCAAGAAGCGAGCCACAAGGCGGCGTGCGACCTCCGGCTGCAGATGTGGCCGGGCGGCG
>JBCBSO010000210.1:0-7003 GCA_039819205.1 Actinomycetota bacterium | reverse complement strand
GCGCTCGACCGCGGTGGCTGTGCTCGCGGTGGGACAGGTGATCGCTGTCGGGCTGATGATCGCCGTCGGGCTGATGATCGCTGTCGGAGTGCAGCGGAATTTCTTTGGCGCGAGCGCGCGACTCGGTGAGCGACACGACCGCGACCGGTCGATCGAGCGTGGCCGCGATCTCGTCGTTGGTCCCACCGAACATCAGCTCGCGCACATTGCGGCGGCCCGGTCGAGTGAGCAACACGAGTGACGCATTCCGTTCCGAGGCCAGGCGGTCGACGCCGCCGGCGACCGACCGGTCGACGCGCAGCTCTGGGTCGCTGGTGAGTCCGAGGCGACCGAGCGTGTGCTTGATCGACTCGAGGTCGGCTCGACGGTCGGCGATCCGGTCCGGCTCGCTGGTCACGGCGACGATCAGCGGAACGAGCACGCCACCGTCGCTGTCGGCGATGCGGCTAGCGAGCTCCAGTGTGCCGGGGTCGCTGGAGCTGGCCGACACGGGCACGACGATGGTCTCGCCGAGCCGCAGCCCGGTCTCGATGGTCGGCTCCATTCGGGCGCCCGAGTAGTTGGCGCCGACCGTCGAGATGATCAAACTGATGAACACCACCACCATCACCGCGTTGAGTACCACCTCGTCGAAGAACCCAGCGTTGAGACCGACGACGGCGGCGGCCAGGGTGGCGGCGGCCTGGGCGATCGACAGGCTGAACATCATGCCCACGTCCGGCCACGGGAATTTGTAGAGGCGTCCACAGATCACCGCGGCGATGACCTTGCCCACCGCAAGCGCCGCGGTGAACAGCAGTCCGAGCCGGATCGTCTCCCAACTGGCGACGACGGCGGGATCGATGAGCACCCCGACCGAGACGAGAAAGGCGGGGATGAACAGCGAGTTACCGAAGAACTCGATGCGCCCCATCAACGCGCTCTCGTTCGGCACCAGCCGATTCATGCCGACGCCAGCGAAGAACGCGCCGAGCAGCGGCTCGACGTTCATCGCCTCAGCGACGACCGCCGCCGACAAGAACCCGGCGAGGGCCATCACGAAGCGCAATTCGCGGTCTTGTCCGAGACTGGCGAAGAACCACTTGGCGACCACCCGCAACACGACGACCGAATAGAACAACACCACCGCAAGACCCACCGCGATCTCGACGAACAGTTCCCACGTGCTGCCCTCGGTGACCTCGACACCGACGAGGATGCCGAGCGCGACCAGGCTCATCGTGTCGGTGATCGCCGAGGCGCCGACGGTGGCCGCCATCGACGGGTTGCGCACCAGGCCGAACTGCTTCACGGTCGGGTAGGCGACCAGCGTGAACGACATCCAGAACGAACCGATGAGGAAGGCCGTGGTCCACGAGAAGCCTTCCGCACGGGCGACCACCACACCGAGCACACCTGGGAAGGCGGCGGTGAGTAGACCGAAGGCGATTGCCGTGCGGCGATAGCGCTCGAACGTCTTCAAGTCGATGCCGATCCCCACGAGGAACAGCAGGTACAGCAGCCCGATCTCGCCAATCGCGCTGACGGCCCCCAGATCTTCGAGAATTCCCAAACCCGACGGGCTGATCAGCACGCCGCCGATGAGCAGTCCGATGAGCGGTGGCAGCCGTAGCCGCTGGGCGAGGATCGGCATCACCATGATGGTGACGACGAGGACGAGGAACGCGAACTCCGTGGTGTTGCGAACGTCGGAGTTCATTCGGCGTCAGCGGCGGCGCGGCCGTCGGTACCAGACGAGATGGGTCCCTCCGTGGCCCGGCCGATCAACTTGTACACGTCCATCGGCTCGTCGTCGAGATCGACAACGTCGGTCGCTGGCTCGAGGAGCCACGCGCCATCGGTGGCGTGTGCCCTGGTCGACTCGTCGACCAGCACCTGATCGGCGCGCGATAGCGCGCTGATCGCCAGTGCACGTCGGACGGGGTCGCCCCAGGCACCGAAGGTCAGCGAGCCCTGGTCGAGCACACCGGTGGCGACTGCGCCGGTCGACAATCCGATGTGGAGCTCGAACTCGGTGTCCGCCTCGGTGGCCAGCGACTCGGCCTGCGTCACGAACTGGCCCACGAAGTCGAGGGCGCTGTCGGCGCCTGGTCCCGGCGTCCCGGCGCCAACGGCGAACAGGTAGCGATCGGCAGCCACACGGATTCGTTGCGCGTCGTGCGACTGGCCGAGCTCTTCGGCAACGGCGGCTGCCGCGTGCAACGCGTTGGTTCCTTCTTCGTCGACGCCGAGCTCGCCGGCCACGATGCGAATGCCGATCGACACCATCGTGGCCTCGTCGTGGTCTTCAACGTTGTTGTCGACCTCGCCGCCGTCGCTCACGAGGTGGGGTGGCAGGACTGCAAGCAACAATTGCCGGCGTCGTTCGTATTCGTCGCTCAGCTCGGTCTCTTGCACCTCGAGATCGCGGGCCATCAGATTGAGACGGCGCCCGAGGTCACCGAACTCGTCGCGTCGCTCTTCATCGAGGTCGGGGTGACGCTCGCCGCCAGCAATGGTCTCGGCCGCACGGACCGTCGGGCCGATGGGCCGCGTGAGTCGGCGGGCCAAGGCAATTCCGATGATCGCCGCCGCTGGGACGAGGATCACCATCACCAGCACGATCCGCAGCAGGTAGTCGTACAGCGGACGGGTGGCGTCGCTCTGGCTGACTTCGGAGATGATCACCCACTGCGTTCCTGGCAGCCGAAGCGCCTGCGCGGAGGCGTAGGTCGACTGTCCGAGGTAGTTCGTGGTCGGCCCACTGAACACGTCGCCTTCGAGTGCCGTGCGCACCGCCTCGGTGTCCACGGTTTGGATGCCAACCGGCGAGTCGAAGATCTCGATCAGCTCGGCGAGCCGTTCACCGCCGTCGCGGTCGCGCACTCGGTCGAGGTACGCGGCGGGGTCTTCGATCCACAGCCGGCTTTCGCTCTGCAGCGTGCCGTCAGCGGACACGATGTAGCTCTCGCCGTTGCTCAAGCCCACCAGATCCCAGTTGCCGTTCGCGGTGGTGATCGCGTTGATCGACGTGATCGGTACCTCGACGGCGAGTGCGCCAATGATCTCCGTGTCGCTGCGCACCGAGCTGACGGCGAACGCCACCGGCTCGCCGCCCGCGGGGATGTACACCTGGAAGTCCGTGAGCACGGCGTCGCCGGTCGGCACACGGGGGAGCGCGGTGGTGACCGCTTGGGCGAGATTGTTGTCGGCGTACGGGCCGTCGACCAGGTTGGCTCCAATGTCGATCCGTTTGTCGACGGAGTAGATGATGTCGCCGCCTTGGGCCTGGGAGATCAGCAGCAAGTCGGCCCCGCCGATGTCTTCGGACAGCGAGCTGAGGAATTCCTGGTACTCGACGTTGCGCTCGGTGTACAGCGAACCATCTCCGGGGTCGATCGGAGCCTCGCCGAGCACCCCTGCGGGAAGGCGGTAGTGGTATTGGAGGTACTGCCCAGCATTCGATGGCGGGAGCACTTCGTCGACCGGGGTCGTCCCGCCCAGGCCGACCTCCTCGAGTCGCGCCAGGATGTCGCCCTCGTAGAACTGTTCGAGCTCGGCGAACTGCTCGGGTGTGAGCGGGTCGGAGTTGAGCGCTTCGTATGCGTCGTTGAAGTCCTCCAACGCACGTACCACCCCCAGATCCGCCGAGGCCGCAGCGACTCGGTTGAGGAGGCGTTCTGTGCCGCCTTCGATCGAGTTCGCGCGCGCTGCGGCGATCGCATCGAGTTGGTCTTCGGTGCCCTCGACCAGCAGGTCGGAGGCGGCGAAGAAGTTGAGTCCACCGAAGGTGGCGACGGCCAACAGCGACGTGACGATCAGTGCAGTCGTGATCTTCCGGCTGAGTGGCCGCGGCCGCTTCCACCGGGGTCGTTTCGAGAGTTCGGCGATCAGCGCATCGGGATCGGCGTCGATCTCACGACGGCCGTCGGACGCTTCAGCGCTGGTGGTCGACTCCACAATGGAGCTCGTGTTGTCAATGGAGTCCGTGGTGTCGATGCTCATCGCTCGACCTCGTGGCGCGAGTCGGACGCCAGCTGCGTGGCCCGTGCGCGGGCGACGCGTGTCACGCGGCGTCGGCGCAGTGCAGCCGTGCGATTCAAGGCGGCGGCGAGTTCGGTGTTGCGGCTCCCGATTTCCGCAAGCGCATCGCTGGTCACCGCCACGACCTCGCAATCAGACATCGCGCGCGCGGCGGTGACCAGATCGTCGTTGCGCTCGTCTTCGATCAGGCCGAGCGCGTCGCCGCGCCCGATGTCGGCGATCGTGTGCTCGTCGCCGTCTGGTCCGATGAGTATCAGGCGCGCCTGGCCGTCGAGCAGGACGAGGAAGTCGCTCCCGTCGCGGTTCGAGGCGACGATCAGCTCGCCGACGGCGAACCGTTCGCGGCGGGCGTGTTGCGCGAGCTGATCGAGGTCGTCGTCGGCGACCAGGGCCAGCAGCGGCGACGTGGTCAGGTCGGAGCGAAGGTCGGCGAGGCTCGGCCCGTCGGCGGCAGCCAACGCGGCCGCGTCGTGCAAGAACAGGTCTTGGGCGGGACTCGGCAGTGGCACGTTGTGGCGGTGCGACTGGTACCACACCAACGTGCCGAAGTCGCTCTTGACGCGCGGCACGATGGCGTAGTCGTTCACCCACATGATGACCTCGTAGCCCATCAGCGGATCGTCGATCTGGGTGACGAGCACGCCAGGTGCGGGGTCCTCGAGCACGCCAGGGACGGACCTGGCGGCATCGATCAGCATCGCTTTGGCCAGCGTCGGCGGATTCACGTAGGCCACCTGCACGGGCACGGTCACCCGGTGGAGCTCGCTCGGCGAGCTGTAGTTGGTGATATTGGCGCTGGCGAGGGCGCTATTGGGGATCACTACGACGTCGCCGTCGCGGTCCTCGATCACCGTCGTACGCCAGTTGATGTCGATCACCCGGCCCTCGATGTCGCCGTTGCTGATCCAGTCGCCAGCGCGGAACGGCTGATCGCCGAGTAGGAGCACACCCGAGGCCAGACCCGACAGCGTGTCCTGCAACGCCAGCGAGACGACCAGCGACGTCACGCCGAGCGCCGTCAATGCGGCGCCCAAGTCGACGTTCCAGATCCCGGCGAGGAAGATCCACGCCACCACGAGGTACAGACCGATCCGTGGAAGCGCGAGCAACAGTTGGGGAACTGGGCGGCGGGTGTCGTCGGCGGGCCGGTGGCGATACCCATCGACAACGATCCGCAGCACGCGCGAGGCCACGGCGCCCAGCGCAAGCAGTAGACCGCTCGCCGCGATACGGACGTACCACTCCTCGTTCGGAAGCGCGAGCACTGGCACGAGCAATGCCCATGCCGCAAAGAACGGGAGCGCCCAGTTGCGCAACGTGAGCACGGCGTCGCGCAGGGGCGACTCACGTTGGCGCAGGCGCTCGTCGAGTTCTGCGGCGGCGACGATGGCGACGGGTACCAGCAAGATCACCGCAATCGCCCACAGCGTCTCGGCGTTGAACAGACGGCTCATCATGTATCGACCTCGGCGGTCTCCAGGCTGATCACCCACGCCGCGTCGTCGGCATCGCCGTTCGAGCCGCGGCCGCCGTCGAGCGCGGTGGTCTCGATCTCCTCCGGCAGCACCCGTGTTGTGTCACCCGAGGCCAAGATTTCGTCGGCGCGGGCTCGGCGGGCCAGGTGGTGGGCGGTGGTCACCGTGTCGCCCCACACGTCGTACACCAGGCGTGCGCCACCCGACAGTCCGACGGTGACGGGTCCGGTGTGGACACCGATCGCGCCATGGAGGTCGGCCGGCGAGTCGGCGGAAATCTCGCGCAGCAGCTCGATCACCTCGCGGGCGAAGGAGATCACGCGCGGTGCATGGTCGATGTACGGGCGGTCGTGGCCACACGATCCGAAGTACGCGTCGCCCACCACCTTGATGCGGTCGACGCCGTACTCGAACGCGAGGTCATCGATCTCTGCGTGCAGACGGTCGATCAACTCGCGTTGTGCGCCATGCTCGACATCGTCGGCCGCCGCCAGGTCGGCCAACCCCAACACGACGATCACGAGCACGGTGGCGTTCGGGACTTCGTCGAGGGCCTCGACGTTGCCGTCGGCGATGCGCTTGGCCACCGATGCCGGCAGCATCTGTTCCATCGTGTCGAGACGATCGGCGCGTGCAGTGGCCAGGTCGTCGCGCTGGCGGCGGAGTGATCGAGCCATCGAGCGGAAGCTGGCCGCGAGCCGGTGGAACTCGACCGGGCTGCGGTCGGGAACCTCGAGCGGTGTCGCATCATCGCGCCGTACGAGACGCTCGGAGATCATGCGCACGGGGCGCATCACGTTGTTGGCCCATGCCACCGCGGCGAAGGCCACCACGAGGACGAAGATCGCCGACCCGACGATGAGCACGTCGCGGAAGTCCTGCGTTGCGGCCTGCGCCGCCTCGACGCCGATCTCGGCCACGACGAACCACTCGACGAGGTCGCTCGGCACCGGTGCCACGGAACCTGCGACGTCCTCGCCGGTCATGCTCGAGCGTTCGGAGATGTTGGTATCGCCGTCGAGCGCGTCGTTGTACGTGGCGTCGACTGCCGGCTGGATGAGGATCGTCGTGCCGTTGGCGTCGATCCGCACCCGATCGGCATCGCTGAGCACACCTGCGTCAACCGACTCGTCGAGGAAGGTCCGGGGCGACTCCACGTACGGCTGGGGGTCGCTGCGCGTCGTGCCATCGGCACCGATCAGGTACAGGTCGGCGCCAACAAAGTCCTCGTCGACGGTGGCCACCTCGGTGACCTGCGTCAGGTCGTCGGTGTAGACCCGCCCGTCGTAGGTCAACACGATCGCGCCGATCACGCCGTTCTCATCACGTACGGGGCTTGCGGCGACGCCGATCGGCACGCCGGGGACCGCGTTGTAGAAGTCGAGGTCGGTCACCACGAGATCGTCGTCGGGTTCCTCCAACGCCGCTGTCGCGGCGCGAGCGACGATCGACCCACTGAACGGTCCGACCGCCAGGCTCGTTCCGATGTCGGGACGTTTCGCCGC
>JBCBSO010000209.1:0-6968 GCA_039819205.1 Actinomycetota bacterium | reverse complement strand
CGATCTCCGACGATGGTTGGGGCGCGGCAGCCGACACCAGCGAGCCAGGATTCGGACTCTCGGGTATGCGCGAACGGGTGGCCGCAAGCGGCGGAACGGTGGAGGCCGGACCCCGACCGGGTGGCGGATGGCGGGTCAGCGGACGCTTGCCGCTGGGTGCCAAGGCGGCCACCCGCAGCGCCTACACGAGCGGGGTCGACTCAACCTCGGCGACACGCATCGACGATCCGGCGACGGAGCACGTTGGATGATCCGGGTGATGCTGGTCGACGACCAGCAGATGGTGCGCGCCGGGTTCCGAATGATTCTCGAGTCGGAGTCCGACTTCACCGTCGTCGGCGAAGCGGGCGACGGCGCCGAAGCCGTCGATCTCGTCGAGCGAGCGACGCCCCACGTCGTGCTCATGGATGTGCGCATGCCGCGCATGGACGGCATCGAAGCCTGTGCCGCAATCTGTGCGAGCAGCAGTCCAGCGCGCGTGATGATGCTCACCACGTACGACCTCGACGACTACGTCCACGCCGCGATCCGCGCCGGAGCGAGCGGCTTCATGTTGAAAGACGCCCCCGCCGACGATCTGCTCGACGCGATCCGCGTCGTCCACCGCGGCGACGCCCTCCTCGCTCCGGCGGTGACCCGCGCACTCCTCGACGAGATCGCCCGCCGGCCTGCCGGCCAACCCGACGCCGTGCCGGGGATCGACCAGCTCACCGGGCGCGAGCGCGAGGTGTTGACGCTGATGGCCCGTGGCCATACCAACAGTGAGATCGCCGCCGAGCTGATTCTGGGCGAGGCGACGATCAAGACCCACGTTGGCCACATCCTCGCCAAGCTCGCCGCCCGAGATCGGGTGCAGGCCGTCGTCGCCGCCTACGAGTCCGGCCTCGTCGTCCCTGGCGACCTCTAAACCGTCGGCAGGCAGGGCTCCGCGGCACCAGCCGCTCGCTGTGTCATGCTCACTCTTGCCAGCCGGACACAGGGTTGGGCGAGGCGGAACGATCGCGGGGTGGTCGAAATGGTGTTGATTCGGATCCGTACGGTCCTGTGGACGGCGTCCGCGATGGCGATCGGCGCGGTGGCTGCTGTGGCCATCGTGTACGCACTCTCCGCCGATGCTGCGCCCGGCGACGACGACGCCACCTTCGTTCCGATTCCAAACTGTCGGCTGTTCGACTTCCGCCCTGGCGACGACAACGTCGGCCCGAAGAACACCCCGCTGGGGCCAGGCGACGCCAATGCCTACACGCAGCAGGTCACCGGCACCAACGGGAACTGCAACATTCCCGACGACGCGATCGGTGTGTCACTGAACACCACCATCGTGGGCCCGACTGCGCAGTCGAATCTCCGGATCTTTCCCGCTGACGAGGCAACACCGCTCGCATCCAGTCTCAACTGGCTCGCCGGACAGTCACCAACGCCCAACGCGGTCGTGGTGAAGCTCTCACCCGACGGCAAGATCACACTGTTCAACCAATTCGGCACCGTATTCGTGCTGGCCGACGCGAACGGCTACTACACCTCCGCCAGCCTGAAGGAGCTGGCCTCGCAGGGTGGCCAAGTTGGACCGCAGGGCCCCGCCGGACCGCAGGGAGAACCTGGAGAAGGCGTGGCCACCGTGTGGGCGAAGGTCGATGGCGATGCGAACGAACCCACCACGATCCTCGCCGGGAAGGGCGCGATCGGCGCAGAACGAGTGTCCACGGGTGCCTACGTGGTCCAGTTCGATCGGTCGATCGTTGGGTGCGGGTACATCGCGACGCTGACCGACAACGACGCAGGAAGTGCGAACAACGGGGAGATCAGCGTCGAACGGGCCAACAGCCAGGTCAATGACAAGGTGTGGGTGCAGACGCGAAACTCTGAGGGGTTTCCGGAGGACCAGCCCGCCAGCGATGGGTTCACGGTGCTGGCACTCTGTCCGTAGCGACGTGGCCACGAACCGGTTCCCCCCGCAGGTGGAACCGAATCCACCGAAAGGAGGATGGCGGCGGCGGTGAGGCGGAGTAGACCGGCCGGTATGAGTACCCCCGCTCCGCCATCTCCGCCCCAGGTCGCCGCCGCCGGCGCCGTCGAGGCCACGAAAATCTACGGCGTCGGTGACGCCCAAGTGCGTGCCCTCGACGACGTCACGGTGTCGTTCGAACAGGGCAAGTTCACCGCCATCATGGGCCCGTCGGGCTCTGGTAAGTCGACGTTGCTGCACTGCCTCGCCGGCCTCGACACGCTCACCTCGGGCGCCACCTACATCGGCGAAACGTACCTGTCATCGCTCGACGACAAAGCGCTCACCGAGCTGCGCCGCACCAAGGTTGGATTCATCTTCCAAGCGTTCAACCTGATCCCCACCCTCACCGCCGAGGAGAACATCCGCCTGCCGATGATGCTCGGCGGCGAGACCGGCGACGCTCAGTGGATCGATCAGGTGGTCACCACCGTCGGTCTCGGCGATCGGCTCAAGCACCGCCCCAGCGAGCTGTCCGGTGGCCAACAGCAGCGCGTCGCCGTGGCCCGCGCGCTCGCGTCAAAGCCGCAGATCATCTTCGCCGACGAACCGACCGGCAACCTCGACTCGACCACCGGCGCCGAGATTCTCGACTTCATGCGGCGCGCCGTGCGCGAGTACGGGCAAACCATCGTGATGGTCACCCACGACCCCGGCGCCGCGTCCTACTCCGACCGCGTCGTGTTTGTCGGCGACGGCAAGATCACCGGCGACATGACCGAGCCAACGGCCGACGCAGTGCTCGATCACCTCAAGGCCCACGGAGTCTGACGTGAGTGCCGGATCAACCACGCTGCTTGCACGACGCAGCATTCGCGCGCGACTCGGGCGCACCATCGCCATCGCGGTCGCGATCACCGCTGGCGTGTCCTTCGTCGTCGGCTCGTTCGTGCTTGCGGACAGCCTGCGCGACGTGTTCACCGACCTGTTCGACGAGCTCTCCGAAGACGTCGACCTGCAAGTGCGCAGCGTCCAGGAGTTCGACACCGACGACGCTCGCGAACCGATCGATGTCACCCTCGTCGACGACGTTCGAGCCATCGATGGTGTCGAGATCGCCGAGCCAACCCTCACCCGCTACGCGCAGTTGATCAACGACGAGGGCGAAGCGGTGTCACCTGCCGGTGGACCAACGCTCGGCGTGTCATGGGAGGGCGACGACAGCGTCCAAGGCGTCACCATCAAAGAGGGCGTCGCGCCAAGCGGAGCCGACGAGGTGGCGATCGACAAGGCCACCGCCGACCGCGAGCGGATCTCGGTGGGAGACGAGATCACGTATCTCACCGACACCGGTCAACACACCGGCACCGTCACCGCCACGATCGGGCTCGGCGACACCGACAGCTTCGGCGGTGCCGCGCTCGTCGCCCTCGACCTCGACACCGCGCTCGACCGCTTCGGTGCCGAGGGCAAGGTCGACACGATCGACATCAAGGTGGCCGACGGCGCAGACGTGGCGGCGGTCGATGCCGAACTCGAATCGGTGCTCACCAACTCGGTCGAGGTGATCACCGGTGAGCAGGTTGCTGAAGAGTCCGCCGAAGGCGTCAACGAGTTCGTCGACCTGTTCGGCAACGGATTGCTGATCTTCGCCTTCATCACCACGTTCGTGTCGGGCTTCATCATCAACAACGTGTTCCAGATCACGATCGGTCAGCGTCTACGCGAACTCGCGTTGATGCGCGCCGTGGGTGCATCGGGACGGCAGGTTCGCCGGATGATCGTCGGCGAAGCCCTCATCTTGGGCATCGTCGCCACGATCCTCGGCGTGTTCGGCGGCCTCTTGGTTGCCCGGTTGCTGATCGCTGCGTTCAACGCAGCCGGCGCAGGCTTCCCGTCGTCGGCCACGATCATCCAGCCGCGCACGGTGATCATCGCGTTCCTTGTCGGCGTCGGGATCACCATGCTCTCGGTGCTCGTGCCGTCTCGTCGTGCCGCACGCATCCCCCCGGTTGCCGCCATGCGCCCCGAGCTCGGCTTCGGTGCACTCGGCCGTCGCCGCATGATCGGCGGCATCGTGCTGACAACCCTCGGCCTCGTGATGTTCCTGGTCGGGATGTTCGCTCAGCCCGGCGGCACGCAGGGGCTGATCTTCTTCGCTGGCGGCGGCGGACTGCTGTTGTTCGTCGGCGTCGCCAGCGTGTCATCCACGATCGCTCGCCCGGTGACGAGGTTCCTCGGCTGGCCGATCGAGAAGCTGTTCAAGGTGCCGGGCGCACTCGCCCGCGAGAACGTGGCCCGCGCGCCGCGGCGTACGTCATCGAGCGCTGCCGCGCTGATGATCGGCGTGTCGCTGGTGAGTGCGGCTGCGGTGTTCGCGTCGTCGCTGCGTTCAACGTTCGTCGACACGCTCGAGAACGCGATCACCGCCGACTACATCGTCACCGACGACAGCTTCCAAGGGCTGTCGCCTGTGGTGGCGGAGACGTTGGCGGAGGTGCCGGAGCTGTCGGCGGTCACGCCGGTGCGCGGCATCAGCGGCCAGGTCGACGGCGACACCAAGAACTTCGGCGCCGTCGATGCGGTGGCCTTCGAAGAGCTCGTCGATCCCGACCTGCAGGAAGGGACCATTGGCGGTCTCAGCGAGAACGGTGTCCTGGTGCACACCGACCCCGCCAGCGATCTCGACCTCGAGGTCGGCTCCGAGGTCGAGGTGCTCTACCAAAACGGCGTCACCTCGACACTCACCGTCGAGGGCATCTACGACGATGCCACGTTCGGCAACTGGCTGATCTCGCTCGACACGCTCGAAGCGGTGAGCGATGCTCCGGCTCGTGACTTCTTCATCATCGGCAAGCTCGCCGACGGTGTCGACGCGGAGACCGGCGACGTCGCCGTAGCGGCGGCGATCGAGGAGTTCCCGCAGGCGAATCTGCAGACCAACGCGGAGTTCCGCGAGTCGCAGGAGGCACAGATCAACCAGCTCTTGGTGATCATCACAATGCTGCTCGCCTTTGCGATCGTCATCGCCGTGCTCGGCATTTCGATCACCTTGGCGCTCGGCGTGTTCGAGCGCACCCGGGAGATCGGCTTGCTGCGGGCAGTGGGCATGAACCGTCGCCAGACGCGACGGTCGATTCGCTGGGAGGCAGTGATCGTGTCGACGTTCGGCGCAGTGATCGGCATTGTGCTCGGCACGTTCCTCGGGGTCGTGCTGTCGCTCGCCGTGCCCGACGACATCATCAACAAGCTGGCGTTCAACCCGACGATCATCGTGATCATCCTGATCGGCGGTGTCATCGCTGGACTGTTCGCTGCGCTGTACCCGTCGTACAAGGCGTCGAACATGGACGTGCTCGACGCCATCGCCACCGAGTAGGCGCAGCAGACTGGGGCGATGGCACTCGACCCCTCCGCTCTCGACGACGACGTGTTGGCGTTCCTCAGCGAACGGCACCTGGCCACGCTGACGACCCTCAGGGTCGATGGGACGCCGCACGTCGTCGCCGTTGGGTTCAGCTACGACGCCGACCAACACGTGGCCCGGGTGATCACTTGGGCGACATCGCAGAAGGCGCTCAACGCGCAGCGCATGGAGGCTGCCGGCCAACATGCCGCGGTGTGTCAGGTCGACGGTGGGCGCTGGCTATCGCTCGAGGGGCCGGTCCGTCTGGTCACCGACCCCGATGGGGTCAAACCAGGTGTTGCTGGCTACGCCGCCCGCTACCAGCAGCCGAAGGAACGCGACGACCGAGCCGTGGTCGAAATCGACGTGCAGCGCATCCTCGGCCGCGGCTAGCCGTGTGACAGTTGGGGTCAGACCCCTGCTGTCACACTCAGCCGGCGTCGCGGTTCCAGGGGAGGTCGGCGAGCCACCGTTGGGCCGCAGGATGCGGGTCCATCGGCGTGTCGTCGGCGTCGGTGCGGAACTGCGGATCGAGCTTCGGGTCGAGGTGGTATTGACACCCTGGGCACCAGTACAGGACCCGTTGGTGCTCACCCATCCTGCGCGACTCGACGGTTCCGCCGCAGCGGTGGCAGCGTTGCCCATTGCGGCCATACACGGCGAGGCCGCCGGGAACCGACGGCGCAGTCACTCGCTGACCGTCGGCGAGGTTGGCCCGCAGCATCGAGGCCGCAGTGTTGACGACACGAATCGCGTCGTGCTCCGACAGCGTGCCGACGCGGGCGTACGGGCTCAGCTCGGTGGCCCACAACACCTCGCAGCGAAACACGTTGCCAACGCCACACATCACCCGTTGATCGAGCAGCACCTCGCCGAGACGTGCCTCGGGCTCCGGGTAGGTGAGCAGCAGGTTGACCACCGCACCGAGATCGGTGTCGGACTTGCAGAGGTCTGGCCCGAGCCGCCCCATCCCGGGATGCCGCCGTTTGTCGAGCAGCCGGTACGTCTCCACCGTCGGTGCGCTGAAGCACACCGCCACCCAGTCGGCGACCTCGATCGCCGCGCGCATCTGGTGATGCGGGCGCCGCCACCGATCGCCGTCGCGGTACAGATGCCACGACCCGCTCATCCGCATATGGGTGTGCAGCACAAGGGAGTCGTCCCAAATGATTTCGAGGTGCTTACCGTGGCTCTCCACCCGCTCGACGATGCGCCCGGCCTGCGGCACCGGGCCCACGAGTCGCGGGGCATCGAAGCGCAACATCGGCTTGCCGGCCAACGCAGTCCGCAGGGCACTGGCCGCCCGGTGGATCGTGTCGCCCTCTGGCACATCCCTAGGCTACGACGCCCGCCGGGCCCGGCGGCGGACCGTGCACGCCGTTGCGATGACCAGCCCCGCGGGACGCAACCGAACCAACTGCAAACCAGCCCGATCAGCCGCGTACCCTCGCCTCGATGTTGATGCCGCGACCGGACCCCACAGCGGTGCGCGACGGCATCCCGCTCTTCATTCCGGCAATCCCGTTCGCGCTGGTGATGGGAGTGGCGATCACCGAGTCGGTGATGCCCGAAGCGGTTGGTTGGTCGACGAACCTGCTCGTGTTCGCCGGAGCGGCC
>JBCBSO010000208.1:0-7030 GCA_039819205.1 Actinomycetota bacterium | reverse complement strand
CCGCTTGCAGTTTGGCAACCGCAGACACCAACGCCGCCCCCGCATCACCCACGGCCACCATTGCCGCAGCGGTCGCCGCTGCGTTGCCGGGGTCGGTGGCGGTGTCGTCGATGACGGTGGAGTTCGTCACGGTTCCCATCATGAACAAGGGGTGTCACACTCAACCCCCCGAACCGGGCCCTCCGCGAAAGAAACCTCAAGAATTCTTGCGCACGCCGAGCGGCACCTGCGACGGGCACATCTGCCACCATCAGCACATGGACCCACGTGACACGACCGGCCGCATCGTCCTCATCACCGGTGCGGCATCGGGCATCGGAAAGGCCTCCGCCGAGCTCTTCGCCGCCCACGGGGCCATCGTGATCGCCACCGATCGCGACGAGATCACGGGCCTCGACGGCGAGCGCACCATCACCAGACGCCTCGATGTCACCAGCGACGATGACGTCGCTGCGGTGGTGTCAGAAATCGGCGACACCCACGGTCGCCTCGATGCGCTCGTCAACAACGCCGGCCTAGCGATCCCGGCACCGATCGACGACGAGGCCTATCCCGCTTCGTGGGATCGGTCGCTCGACGTGATGCTCGCCGGTCCGATGCGCCTGATCCGGGCGGCCCTACCGCTCCTCCGCAAGAGCGACGCGCCACGCATCGTCAACGTGTCCTCGACCGAAGGTGTCGGCGGTAGCGCCCACAACTCGCCGTACACGGCGGCCAAACACGGGCTGATCGGCCTCACGAAGTCGTTGGCCGTCGAGCTCGGCGACGAGGGCATCACCGTCAACGCGGTGTGCCCCGGGCCGGTGCGCACCGGCATCACCGCGGGAATCCCCGACGAGATGAAGGACAAGTTCGCCCGTCGCCGCGTGCCGCTCCGCCGATACGCGGAACCGGTCGAGATCGCCCACGGGATCTTCCATCTGGCGCTTCCGGCATCGTCGTACATCACCGGCCACGCACTGCTCGTCGATGGCGGAATGACGATCAAGAACAACTGATCTGGCGCGCCGCGTCGGAACTCGATCAGCTCGGGGGACCCAGCAGATCCCACTTGTTGCCGGCAATGTCGACGAACACCGCGACGGTGCCGTAGGGCTCGTGGCGGGGCTCCTCGAGGAACTGAACCCCGCCGGCGACCATCCGCTGATGGGTCGCTGCGAAGTCGTCCACGCGCAAGAAGAACCCGACGCGGCCGCCGGTTTGGTCGCCGATGCGCGCACGCTGCTCCTGCCCATCGGCCTGAGCGAGCAACAGCCCGGTCGCGGCCCCCGGTGGCGTGACGACGACCCATCGTTTAGGACGACCATCGTTGGTGCTGGCCGGTTCGTCGGTGGTCAGTTCGAACCCGAGTACGTCGACGAAGAACTCGATGGCGGCGTCGTAGTCGTCGACGACGAGGGCGGCAAGCTCGATGTGCATCGTCAGGCGGCGGCCGTACGGCGGTGGCCGATCGTGGTTCGATGGAGCAGCCGCTCGTGGCCGTCGTAGCCGCCGGTGGCACGGTGGAGCACCGCCCGGTTGTCCCACATCACCAGCATTCCGGGCTCCCACCGGTGCCGGTACACGACGTCGTCGGCGGTCTGGTAGCGGTAGACGTCCACCAGTAGGTCATGCGCCGCGTCTGCATCCATCCCATCGATGCCACAGATGTAGCCGGCACAGCTATACACGCCGCGCCGGCCGGTTTCGGGATGGTCCCGGACCAGCGGATGACGCTGGACGGCGTTGGCCGACTCGTCGACGACGATGCGTGTGGTGCGATCCGAGTCGTCGTCGGCCTCGCCGTAGATGCCGTCGGGCGCATAGGCGACTTTGGCCGAGTGCATGGCCACGAGGTCGTCGATGCGCGTGCGCAGCTCGGCAGGCATCGAGTTGTACGCCGTGTGCTGATCGGCGAAGAGCGTGTCACCTCCCTCCGGCGGGATGACGATGCCGTAGAGGCATGTGCCGTCGGGCGGGAACTCCTGGAAGCTCCAGTCGGCGTGGAACGACTCGGCAAAGATCGATGCCGTCTCCTCGGCCTGACGGTGCAGCGCGATCACGTGCGGGTGCCCGTCGATTGCGGCGATGTACGGGTCGTGTCCGAACGGGCCGAAGTACTGGGTGAAGCGCTCGAGGTCGTGATCGGTGAGGTCTTGGTCGGGAAACGCCACCACACGATGTTCGAGCCAGGCGGCGCGCACGTCGGCCACGGTCTGCGCATCGAGTTCAGTCCGCAGGTCGACCCCACGAAGCGTCGCTCCGCACGCCTGCCCACTCGGCTCGATCGTCAATGTCCCCATGTCGCCACGTTCGCGCACCGGCGAGGCGATCTACGATCCGTGACAATGACAGTCGACTCCCCCGCCGACGCCCAGCGCCCCGACTCGACGCCCTGGCATGCGCTGTCACCAGACGAGGCCGCCGGCCAGCTCGAGGTCGACCCAGCGGCGGGGCTCGCTGCCGCCGAGGTCACACGCCGTCAGAGCCAGTACGGACTGAACGAACTCGACCAGGACGACCAGGAGAGCCGGCTCGCCGCGTTCATCCGCCAGTACCGCAACCTCCTACAGATCGTGTTGCTGGTGGCGTCGATCGTGGCCTTCATCATCGGGGAGGTCTCGACCGGCGCCGTCGTGTTCGCCATCACGTTGTTCAACGCAGTGTTGGCCCTGAACCAGGAAAGTCGCGCCGAGAAGGGGCTCGCCGCGTTACGCGACATGCTCCATCCCGAGGCGACCGTGCTGCGCGATGGTGACGAGACAACCGTGGGCGCCGAACAACTCGTTCCCGGCGACATCGTGTCGATCACCCACGGCGACCGCATCCCCGCCGACGGCCGACTGCTCACCATGGCCAGCCTCGAGACCGACGAGGCCAGCCTCACCGGCGAGAGCACACCGGTGCTCAAGCGACTCGACGCCGTTGCCGCAGAAACGGCACTCGCCGATCGCACCGACCTGGTGTTCGCCAACACCACCGCTACTCGCGGCAGCGCGACCTACGTGGTGACCGCAACCGGGATGTCGACCGAGGTCGGCAACGTCGCCGGGATGCTGCAGGCGACCAAGACGCAAACCACGCCGCTGACCCGCCAGATCGACTCGCTGACCCGCCTGATTCTCGGGCTGGCCGCCATCGCCTTCGTGGCGATCGTGTTCATCCTCCGCGTCCGCGAGGGCGATTCGTGGTCGGATCTGTTCAACGTCGGCGTGGCCCTGGCGATTGGGGCGATTCCCGACGCGCTGCCGGCCGTGGTCACCGCGGTACTCGCCCTGGGCACCGTGCACATGTCGCAGCGCAATGCCATCGTGAAGACGCTGCCCTCCGCTGAGGCGCTGGGCTCCACGTCGGCGATCTGCACCGACAAGACGGGCACCCTCACCGTCGGCCAGATGACGGTGCGCGAGCTCGCCCTGGCCGACGGCGGCCGGTACACGGCAACCGGCGAGGGCTACTCCGCCGACGGCACGATCCGCCAGGTGGGCTCGACGTCGGAGTCACTCGAGCCGTACCTCCTGCCGATGGCGCTGTGTTCCGATGCCGTTGTGGAGGAGGGCGAGCTGGTCGGGGATCCCAACGAAGGTGCGCTCGTCACGCTGGCCGAGAAGGGCGGAATCGACGTCGAGGCCACCCGACAAGCACACCCGCGCATCGCCGCCGTGCCCTTCGACTCGGCATACATGTTGATGGGCACATTCCACGAGGCTCCCGACGGCACCGGCTCGGTTCGGTGTTATGTGAAAGGCGCTCCGGACGTGCTGCTCGAACGATCGAGCCGACTGCGCACTGCCGACGGATCCGACGCGGCGCTGACCGACGACGACCGCGAGCGGCTACGCGGCGTCCTTGCCGACATGGGCGGGCGGGGGCTACGTGTGATGGCCGTCGCCGTCCGCGACCTACCGGCCGATGGGTTCGATCCCGACGCCGACCATCTCGACGACATCACCGATCTGACGTTCCTCGCCCTGACGGGGATCGTCGACCCACCCCGTCCAGAGGTGAAGTCGGCGATCGAGCGATGCAAGGGCGCAGGGATCAGAGTGCGGATGATCACCGGCGACCAGCTGGTGACCGCCAAGGCGACCGCCGCGGAGTTAGGCATCGAGGGCGAAGCGATGACCGGTCACGACTTCTCGGCGCTCGCCGACGACGAGCTGACCGAGCGACTCGACGGCCTCGGCGTGGTGGCCCGCGTTGCCCCCGAAGACAAGGTCCGGCTCGTCGACGCGCTGCAGCGCGAAGGGCACATCGTGGCGATGACGGGCGACGGGGTCAACGACGCCCCCGCGCTCAAACGCGCCGACATCGGCGTGGCGATGGGAACTGGCACCGACGTCGCCAAAGATGCCGGGAAAATGATCCTGGTCGACGACGACTTCGCCACGATCGTCGCCGCGGTCGAAGAAGGTCGCGGCATCTACGACAACCTGATGAAGTACATCCGGGTGCAGATGGCCAACCTGATCGGCTTCGTCGTCGGGTTCCTGCTGGCGGCGGCCATCGCTGGAACCGCATTGTTCGAGCCAAGCCAGGTGCTGCTGGTGCACTTCGTGGTGGTCGCATCGATCGGCGCGGCGCTCGGCTTCGACACGCCTGCGCCCGACCTGATGCAGCGTGCGCCGCGCGCGGCCGATGCGCCGGTGATCGATCTCCGTCTCGGGGTGCGAATTGTGGTCGCTGGCACACTGATGGCCGCCCTCACGATGGCCGTGCGCGAGTGGGGTGAGGCGCAGTACGACTCGGCCGCGATCGGCGAGTCGATGGCCTTCGTGACCTTCGCCTATGCGCACATTGCGTTGGCCCTCAATCTGCGGTTCGAGAACCTGACGATCTTTCAGCGGTCCACGCTGACCAATCGCAACCTGTGGCTGGCGTTCGTGGTGGTGCTGCTAGTGCCAATCCTGATCACCGAGCTCGGCGTGTTCCGCGACGTGTTCGACACGGTGCCGCTCACCGCAAACCAGTGGGCGGTTGGTGCGGCGGCTGCACTGGTGTTGCTCGTGGTCGGCGAAGGGGCCAAGCTCGGCGAGCGCGTCGGCATCGTGCCACGAACCTGAGTCGGCGCTTGATCCCAAACGGGCGCGTCAGGCGAGGAGCGCGGCCGTCTGCTCGGCGATCGAGTGCTCCTCGTCGGTCGGTACGACCAGCACGGCACGCTCGGCGTGCTCGACGGAGGCGATCACGTCGCTGTGTCGATTGCGCTCGTCATCGATCGCGAAGCCGAGGTGTTCCACTCCGGCACACACTGCGGCGCGCACGTCGTGACTGTGTTCGCCAATCCCTCCGGTGAACACCAACGCATCGCACCGCCCGAGCGCAGCGAGATACGCGCCGACGTACTTGCGTATCCGGTAGACGAACACGTCGAAGGCGAGTGCGGCGTCACCGTCACCGGCCGCGCGTCGTTCGAGGATCTCACGCATGTCGGAGTCGGCGCACAGACCACGAAGCCCGCTGACTTCGTTGAGCTCGCCGATCACGTCGTCGGCTGATCGCCCGCTGGCCGCAGCGACGTGCGCTACCACCGTCGGATCGATGTCACCCGAACGGGTGCCCATGACCAGCCCCTCGAGTGGCGAGAGCCCCATCGAGGTGTCGATGCTCCGCCCACCGTGGATTGCCGCCATCGACGCGCCGTTGCCGAGGTGCGCGGTGATCAGGGCGAGGTCGTCGAGTGGGCGACCGAGCACAACGGCTGCTCGGCGCGCCACGTAGGCGTGCGAGGTGCCGTGGAAGCCGTAGCGGCGGACACCATGTTCGCGGTACCAGGCCTCGGGCACGGCATACCGAAACGCGTGCGGCGGAAGGGTGGCGTGGAAGGCGGTGTCGAACACGGCCACCTGCGGATCGTCGGGCCAGACGCGTCGGGCGATCTCGATCCCGTCGATGTTGGCGGGGTTGTGCAGCGGCGCGAGGGGAACGAGGGAGCGGAGCGCGTCGACCACCGTGTCATCGATCAGCACGGGCGCAGAGAACACGTCGCCGCCGTGCACCACACGATGCCCGATGGCATCCACGCGTTGCCCGGCGAGCGCTCCGGCGATCTGTTCGAACGCGGCGTGACGGTCGCTGACCTCCTCGATGACGCCACCAGCCAACGTCTCGCCGTCGAGATCCCCGCCGACGTCGTCGTCGGCGAGACCGATGAGCTGGTACTTCACCGACGAACTCCCGGCGTTGAGCACAAGAACCCGATCGATCGGTCGCCGCACACCAGGACCCTACTGGCGCCTACTGCGCACGCCGGGCGCGGCGTCACCGGCCCGACTTGACGCGTTCTTGACATTCGCTTGTGCGGAACTTTGCTTTAGTTCCTGCCCGGGAGCGTCGATGAGAAGACGTGCGAAAAATGCTGTTGATCGGCACCACCATCGGTGCGCTCGTCATAGGGGCTGCGCCGATGACCTCGGCGACCAGTTCCACCATCGACGGATTGGCAACCCCAGAGTCGCCTGCGCCGGCGGTACGCCTTGCCCCGCCGGAGAAGCCTGAGCCCAAGCCAGAAGTACAGGCGTTATCACCGGACTTCCAACGGCACCTCGAACTCCTCAACGGGGAACGATCGCGTCGAGGTCTCCCGCCGTTCGCCTACAACGAGCAGTTGGGCCAGGCCGCCCAGGCGCACTCGGTCGATCAGGCCAACCGCCGCCTGATGACTCACACCGGCTCTGACGGCTCGAACCCCGGCGACCGCATTCGTCGCACCGGATTCCAGTTCCGCAACTGGGCGGAGAACGTGGCGTTCGGTTACGGCTCGGTCGACGCCGTCGTGGTCGCCTGGATGAACAGCCCGGGCCACGCAGCCAACATCTTGTCGTCGAACACGCACGTCGGGTTTGGCCTGGCGTACAGCGTCGACGGGCTGCCGTACTGGACCGAAGTGTTCGCCACCCCGCGCTCGTAACGCTCGCCGCCGCTACTCTCCGGGCATCGTCTCACCGATACCGGAGGCAGTCTTGGCTGACGCACGCATCTTCCACAACCCGAATTGAAACTCGTCGAAGAACGCCGTGGCGGTCGCCGCGGACATGGGGATCGACGTGGA
>JBCBSO010000207.1:0-7030 GCA_039819205.1 Actinomycetota bacterium | reverse complement strand
CTCCGTGGAGGTGACACTCGACGAGCTCACGACGGCGATGGGGTTCGTCGTCGGCAAGAAGGCTGGCGCAATGCAGGGCCAGTCGGTGACGTTCGCCCTCACCAACGGCGGAGCGGTCGTGCGCGAGATCCATGTGCTGGTCGACGAGCGAGCCGCGGTGGTCCCGTCGCTTCCTCGCGCAGCTACCGTCACGCTGACGATGCCGGTCGGCACGATGACGCGCCGATCCGCCGGGCGCGTGCCGCTCGACGACGATCCGGCGATCGCTGTCGACGGCGACGAAGAACTCGCATCGAGAGTTCTGCGGAACCAGACCTACACGTTGTAGCCCGACACGCGCGCCGTCGGGTTCACACGCAGTTCATCGTTACTGGCTGGATCTCGATCGATGCCATGGCTAGTTTCTGTGCCACCAGAGAGAGGAGGTGGTCCAGCAACTATGGAAGACAGTTATTACGGGACCCTGGAGGTGGTTGGCCGCTAGGCCGACAGGCTGGACCGCCTGGCGAATTTCCGCCAACCCCCGCTGATCGTCACCGCCGCAACTGGTCCCAGCGGCGTCGTTCAGGACACGGAACCAATTCCGGGTCCAACGTCATGGTGCGATCGGTCTCAGACAGTCTGTGCAGTGCCGGGCGCTTCAGGTGCCCGGCACTGCCGCGTTCTCGGCCGGCTGCGGTACCTTGAGCGCTGATGGAACGGCCGACCAAGTTCGAAGACGCTCGGTTTCTCGGCGACAAGCGCACCCAGCTCGTGTACGACCTCGACGAGTGGGACGATGAATCGATCATCGACGAGATCGTTGCCGAGGGTGTCGGGTTGAGTTTCTCCCCAGACACCTTGCCCGAGGCGCGGAACCGGGGATACACGTTGGCCACCGGTCGCCAGCATCGGCTGCAGCGCAAGCCGTTCTCGTAGGACGCATCGATGCCCGGGATGGACGAGCGCCTTGAGTCCGCCGGGCTCTCGCTCGCATGCCACTTGGCCGTCCCGCCGGGAGGCGACACCGACGGCCCGGCCGTTGTGCTCTGCCATGGATTTCCGATCGGCCCCCTCGATGCTCGGCGCTCCGCTGGCACCTATCCGCAACTCGTCGATCGGATCGCCCGCGACGTGGGCTGCGCTGCGCTGGCCTTCAACTTCCGTGGATGCGGCGACAGCGAGGGCGACTTCTCGCTGCAGGGTTGGGTCGACGACCTGCGCAATGCGATCGGTTACGTCCTGCGTACATGTGATCCGAGCGGGATCATTCTCGTCGGTACGAACACCGGCGGATCGATTGCGATCTGTGTCGGCGCTGATGACCCCAGAGTGTCGGCGGCGGCGTTGGTGAGTCCGCGCGCCGACTTCGACGACTGGGCCGATCATCCGCGTCGTTTCCTCGAGCACGCCCGAGACATCGGCGCGATTCGCGACCGTCAGTTCCCATCCTCGGTCGACGAGTGGACGCGCGAGTTCCGCAGGTTTCGCCCGGTCGCATCGGCCCGTCGGTTCAGTCCGCGGCCGCTGATGGTGATGCACGGGGCCGACGACGACAGCGTTCCAGTCTCCGACGCCCGACAACTGGTCAACGCCCACGGGTCTGCGGAGCTGAGCGTGTTGGACGGCGCCGGGCACCGGCTGCGCCACGACCCGCGCGCCGTGGCGGTGTTGATCGGCTGGGTCGATCGGATTCGGTCGACATACGTTCACCCGTCTGCCGAGCGTGCGGCGCAGTGAAGTGGGCCCATTGGCAAGAGTGACGATGCGCAGCGATGTGCTGGACTCGATCGACGTCGACCGTTTCTGGCGGCGCGGCTTCGCCATCGTGCGCAACGCGTACACCGCCGACGAGATCGCCGCGTTCCGTCGAGCCGTCGACGCAACCGACGCGCCGAAGACCGATCTGCTGAGCAATCCCCACCTGCGGTCGGTGCTCACCGACGGCCGGCTGATCACCGTCGCACAACGGCTGCTGAACGCACCGACGATCGTGTACAGCGGCGATAGTTCGTTCACGGTCGGTCGCCGACAGATCGGGTGGCACAAAGACAACGCCGATCGAGACGACGCGCAGGCGCCCGACTGGCAGGGGCGCTACACGATCCTGCGGTTCGGTCTGTACCTACAAGACCATCGATGGCACACCGGCGGCCTGAACCTGCGGGCTGCATCGCACATGACCACCGACCTCAGCGCTGGTCGGTGCCGCTACGTGCGATCGGGTCTGGGCGATCTCGTGGTGTGGAGCTTGCGCACGACCCACAGCGGCAACGGGATGCTGCTCCGGATGCCGTGGGGTGTGCACCCGCCACCACACCGCCAGCGGAGCATCCCCGGGTGGGCTGCAGCCCCTTCGCCTGCGGGCGGGCGAATGGCGTTGTTCGCCGCGCTCGGACTCGACGATGCCCACCATCGGCGGTACGCCGAGTACTTACGAACTCGCACGTACATGGTCGATATCTGGCGCAACTCGCGTTACGACGATGAGGCCAAGCGGGCCGCGGCCGATGCCGGGCTCGAGGTGTGGGACATGCCGCTGTCGATCGATGGCGATCCCGACGCGGGCGCCGCGGTGGACTGGGCCCCGTTGCCGTACTGATCTGATGCGCGACTGGCCTGTTGCCCTGCTGCTCGTCCAAAGGGCCTGGTCAGCGATCGATCTGCGACCGATGCCAGGCGTAGGCGGTCTGCACGATCTCGTCGAGCCCGTACTGCGCGGTCCATCCGAGCACGTCGTGCGCATGCGACGGCTCGGCAAAGGTCGCCTCGGGGTCACCAGCGCGACGGCCGACGATCTCGTAGGGGACTGGGGCTCCCGCTGTCTCGGCTGCTGCGGTGATCACCTGGAGCACCGTTGATCCGACACCGGTGCCGACGTTGATCGCTGTCGACGCGCCACCTGCGTTGAGGTAGTCGGCCGCTTTGATGTGCGCATCAGCGAGGTCGTCGACGTGGATGTAGTCGCGAATCGCCGTGCCGTCGCGCGTGTCGTAGTCGTTGCCGAAGACCTTCACCTCGTGGTCGGGAAGGAGGAGCGCCTTCATGACGATCGGGATGAGGTTGATGCTGTAGGTCCAGTCTTCGCCGATCCTGCCGTCGAAGCTCGCGCCCGCTGCGTTGAAGTACCGCAAGCTCACCGAGCGCACGCCGCGCGTCGTCTCGTACCAACGGAGGATCCGTTCGACCATCGCCTTGCTCTCCGCGTAGACGCTCTCGGGATCGACCGGCGCGCTCTCGACAACTGGGACCTCAGGTGGGTTGCCATAGACGGAGCACGATGAGGAGAACACGAGCTCGTTCACGCCAGCGTCGAGGCACGCCTCGAGCAGCTCGACAGTTCCAGCGACATTGTTGCGCCAGTACTTCGCCGGGGACTCCATCGACTCGCCGACCGACTTGTAGGCGGCGAAGTGGATGACCTGGCCGACTCCGTGCTCCTTGCACACCGTGCGGACGAGTTCGGAATCGGTGATCTCACCGACGACGAGCGGCGCATCGACCACGGCGTTGGCGTCGCCGAGCTCGAGTGAGTCGAGTACGACAACATCGCGTTCGGCTCGTCGGAGGGCACGGACGGTGTGCGAGCCGATGTAGCCGGCGCCACCGGTGACGAGAACTGTCTGCTGATCGTTGCTCACGGAGAGGGGAGCGTATTCGCAGACTCGTCGCCGAACGTCGCGCGCTCGTCGACCTGGTGCGGCAAGCTGCCCGCCACCGGCATCTCGGCGACGTAGATGGCGCCATCGGCTGCGCCGGTGCCATCGGGCTCACCGGCGGTGGTGATCACGAGCGTCCGGAGATCGTGCCCGATGAATGTTGCGCAGGTCACGAAGCGGGCGGGCACCTCGATCCGCTCGACCACCTGCCCGTCGCGTACACCGATGACCGCATTGCCGCCCCACATCGCCACCCACAACCCGCCGCTACGGTCGATGGTCATGCCGTCGGGATCGCCGAGTGACTCGGATAGGGCGACGTGGGTCGATCGGGCGCCGATCGACCCGTCTCCGCCATACGCGAACTCGTCGATCCGGTGCGTCGGCGTGTCGACGTAGAACAACCGTCGTCCGTCGGCACTCCACGCCAGTCCGTTCGAGATCGTGACGCGATCGACGAGCGCGGTCGCGGCGCCATCAGCGAATGACCACAGCGCACCGGCCCCGGTGGCGACCGGTTCGGCCATAGTGCCGACGACGAACCGGCCGTCGGGGTCGGCTTTGCCGTCGTTCAACCGGATCTCTGGCGACTGCGGCGGGAGGTCGATCCGTCGCTCTACCCGCGAGAGCAGTTCCACGGATTGTCGCCGTGCGACGACCAGATCGCCGGTCGATGTCGGAGCGATCGCGCCGACGGTGTCGTCGAAGCGGCCGATTGCTTCCAGCCGACCCGCGAGGTCGCCCTCGTACACGGTGCCCGTGCGAATGTCGACACACGCGAATCGGTCATCGCCGAGTGCCACCGGTCCCTCGCCGAGGCGCAGCGTGGCGGCGGTGAGCCGCTCGGCGGTGATCACTCGGTGCCGAGGCGGATCGTGGCGCCGCCGTCAACCACGATGGTCTGCCCGGTGGTGTACGGCGACTGTTCGCGGTCGGCGAGATGGACGATCGTCGGCGCAATGTCGGGTGGGTCGGCGACAAATCCCAGCGGGGTCCGTCCGACGAGCTCGCGCAGGTTTCCATCGGGACCATCAGGGTGCGGGCGCCGCCCGAGACCCGCCTCAAGCATCGGCGTCATCACCGCACCGGGAAGCACCGCGTTGCAGCGGATGCCCTCGCTGGCCAGCTCGAGCGCCGCGCTACGCGTCAAGGCGACGAGCGCCCCCTTGGAGATCGCGTAGACCGCAACGTTCATCGATGTGGCGACGGCATGAACGGAGCTGACGTTGACGACCGCGCCGCGCGCTGCCGACAGCGGCTGATGAAACTCTCGAATCATCTGGAACGCACTTCGGACGTTCGTGTTCATTACGCGATCCCAGTCCGAGTCAGGCGTCTCGATGATGGGGCGGTTGACCTGGATCGCCGCGTTGTTCACGAGGGCATCGAGCCGATCCAGCGATGGCAGCTGCGCCCGTAGCTCGACAACGGAGCCTTCTGCGCTGAGATCGCTCTGGACGAACTCGGCGAAGTCGAGATCGTCGGGTGGGTCGCTGCGGTCCACGCCGATGACCTGCCAGCCGGCGGTGGCGAACGCAGCGACGGCGGCTCGACCGATTCCACCGCAGGCGCCGGTGATGATGACGTGGCGCGTCACGAACGTTCCAACTCTTCGATCAGGTTGGCGATCGCCACGTCGCTGACACGGGCTGATGCGTCCAATGTGTTGCTGGCGTTGTGCGACCCGAACACGACGTTGTCGAATTGACGCAGCGGATCATCGAGCGGCGGCGGCTCGTGTTCCATCACATCGAGCGCGCAGGCGGTGACCTTGCCGACGTCCAGCGCGGCGACAAGGGCGTCATTCGACACGACCGCCCCGCGACCCGTGTTGACGAGGTATACGCCCTCGCGCATCGCGTCGAACGCGGCCTCGTCGATCAGATGGTGGGTGGCCGCGTTGAGCGGGGCATTGATCGCAATCACGTCGCTCTTCGCCAACAGCTCGTCGAGGTCTACGCACTGCACGCCCATCGCAGTCGCTGCTTCACGACTCTCCGGAGACGGATCGGTGCCCACCGTCGGCATCCCCGCAGCCAGCGCCCGCACGGCCGTGGCGCGGCCGATTGCGCCGAGGCCGACGATTCCCAGTGTCAGGCTTTGCAGCGATCGGCCGGGGGGCTTCGGCCACGAGCCCGCTCGTACCCCACGGTCGATGTCGACGAGACGACGAACCACGATCGTGATGTAGGCCATCGTGATGTCGGCGACCTCGTCGTTGAACATGCCCGGCGTGTTGCGCACCACGATGCCGTGACGCTCGGCGGCTTCGAGATCGATGCCGTCGATGCCGATGCCCCACTTGGAGATCACCCGCAACGTTGGCAGCTGCGCGAGTACGTCGGCGGTGAACTGGTCGTCGCCGGCGACGACCCCGACGCAGTCACGCATTGCGTCGACGAGTGCGTCGCCCTCGAGGTGCTGGCCGGGAACGTGGGCCGGGACGACGTCCCAGCTCCGGTCGTCGAGCGGCGCGCGGTGCTGTTCGAGGTCGCGCAGCAGCTGGAGGCAGGTGACGGCGACGCGGGTCATTGTGCCGACCGCATCTTGTGCAACAGCTCGGCGATCACGAAGTCGTGTTCTTCGTCGATGTCGACCGCTTCGAGTGGGTCGACTTCGAACAGCATCGGGCGGTCACCGATCCGTTGGCCGGCAGCGATGAGGTGATCGGGGAACACGTACACGTTCGAGTTCTCCTCGTACACCGGCGGCAGATCCTGCGTGCGCAACAGCTCGGATGGATCGTGGTTGATCGGGTTGCCCTGTTGGTCGTACAGCCGGGTCTGCAGACGAGTCACGGTGAACAGCGAGTCGTGCGTATCGATCGATGCGTCGAGGGCCTCGATGGCCCGTTGCACCGTGGCGGCGGTGAGCAACGGGTTGGTGCTGTGCGTTTGGAGGTACCACGACGCCGGGAACTGTGAGGCGTCGTACGCGAGCACGTCGGTCATCGGCACCTCGCCGCCCAAGAGGCGCTCGGGGCGAGGGATGCAGCGGACGGTGGGGAAGTGCTGCGCGCATTGCTCCTCGATCGTGGGGCTGTCCGTGTCGATCACGACCGTGTCGATCTGAGGAACATCGAGCAGCGTCGAGACGACGTGGTGGAACAACGGCCGGCCGTTGAAGTCCCGGTAGTTCTTCCCGGGGACTCGCTCGCTGGAGTGGCGCATCGGCACGAATGCGACGATGCCGTCGATCGTCATGAGGCGCGCTTTGCGTCGACGAAGTCTGCGGGTTGCGACACGGTGATGCCCTTGGGGTAGTAGAAGCGTCGCTTCAGTTCTTGGGAGACGTCGCCCTGTTGGCGGAAGCCCTCCCACGTGCCGAGGTACTGAGCGATGCGGAACGATGGGATCTCGAAGAGATTGCGGAGGAGGCGTCGGCGGGGGACC
>JBCBSO010000206.1:0-7082 GCA_039819205.1 Actinomycetota bacterium | reverse complement strand
ATCGAACTCGACTAGTCCGTGGACCGACCGCCCGTCGGATGGCACAGATGTCGCTCTGGCGGAACGTGGCCTCGCGCCCGTCGGCCCACTGCATCCACAACGAGAGCTGGTCGACGTTGGTGGTGTCGTGCCACACGCGCTGGTGGGTGGAGCACAGGACACGCTCGGGGGCCTGTCCGTACAACTGCAGAATCCAGTCGACGTGGTGCGACCCCCAGTCGTAGATCGCGCCACCGGAGATCGTGTCTTCGGAATGCCAGGCCCGACAGGGATGCTCGAATCCGCCAACAAAGGTTTCGATGTTGAACACGTCACCGATCTCGCCTGCGGCAATCAGTGCGCCGAGGGCGAGGACGTCGCGGTCCCACCGGCGGCTTTGGTGCACGGTGAGCACCCGGTCGTGTTCTGCCGCCGTGACGATCAGGGCATCGGCGTCGGCCGGGTCGAGGCACATCGGCTTTTCGACCACTACGTGCTTGCCGGCGCGTAGCAGCGTGGCCGCGAGCTCGGCGTGGTGCGCCGGCGGGGTGGCCACGATGGCGATATCGACGTTGGGGTCGGCGGCGAGCGATTCGGCGTCGGCATGCGCCGCAACGTCGGGAAAGTCGTCGCGCGCCGCGTCGAGGCGCGCCGACACCGGATCGGCAGCGGCAACGAAGGCCAGCCCGTCGGTTTCGGTCGCCGCGAGGCCGTGGAGGTAACCCATGCCGCCGAACGGTCCGTACCCGACCACGCCGAGCCCGAGCGGTCGTGGGTCGGCGGGGACGCCACCCTGCAGCAGGCGGGTGACGAACCTGCCGATCGTGGGGTGTGCACGCACCGCGTCGAGGTCGGTGACACCCAGAGTGACCACCGAGCCGGCGCCACGCCGGCGCACGGTGATCGTCGGGTGATGGGTGAATTCGACGCTGGTCGTTGCAGCCACCTCGGTCGTGTCAGACGTGGGTTGCAGCAGCGACAACGCCGACGTGATCGGTGTTTCGCCGTCGAGGCGGCGGGCTTCGGGCCGGTCAGCGAGCGTGACGAACCATTCGCCGACCGGGCGCTCGCGGATCGCGTTGGCGCCGCCGAGTTCGGCGGCCAACGGATCGGCCGTGGTGGCGATGATCAGAACCGTCCCACCGCCGTCGGCATGGGCGGTCGCAGATGCGGCGGTTTCCGTATCGAGTGGCGTGGTGACCACGCGTACATCGGTGAGCGCCGCGAGGTCGTCGGAGCGCAGCGTGCCTCGTGTTCGCAACATGCGCGGCGAACCTAGTCCCGTCCGCGACGACGTGAGTCACGGTGCGCCGATGAACTTGCCAACCCACGTCCTTGCCCAAATCCCGGGGATTTCCGGCGCCACGCGCCGGATTCTGCACACAGAACGGCAGTTCGCGGGACGTCGCTACGTGGATTCGGCCGCGCGCGGCCGAACCGCGTCGGCGGGGACTGGCGTGGCGACGTCGCCAAGCGAGCGGTAGCCGCCCAGGAGCGCAGCGACTGCGTCATCGAGTCCCGCCTCGGCCGACATCGCCGCCGCCGGACCCGCCGTGAGGTCGCACCGCCCGTGGACTGCGGCCCACAGTGAGAACGCCGCCGCCTCCGCCGCCGACGGTGCCGCTCGACCGGTCGTCATGACCACCATTGCCCACAGGTCGGCCCAGGCAACGAACGACGGGTGGTCGGGCGCAGGCTTGGCGCGGACGAATGCGGCATACGCTCCTGGCCGCTGCGTGGCGAACTGCACGTAGTTGCGCACCATGGCCAATACGTCGGCGTCGGCGTTGCTCGTTGGTTCGACGTCGATCGCGGCCGCGAGTTGCCGAGCAGCTGCGGCTCCGCCGGCGATCAGCAGCCCGTCTTTCCCGTCGACGTGGCGGTATAGGGCATTGGGATGCACTCCGAGTTCGGCGGCAACGTCGCGCAGGCTCCAGTCGGCCCAGCCGCTGTGCTCCAACACGCGCAGCGTCGCGCTCGCGATGGCCGCTGGCTCGAGCTTTCGCGGGTAGGCCACGGCTGCGAACTGTAGCGATCGCCATAAAGGTGAACGGTGTCGATGTTGGTGGCCGAGAGCGGTAAGGTAGACGGTGTCCACGTTGCGGAGGTCGTCGTCATGTCAACACCAGTTGCGCTCGTCACCGGAGCCACGAGCGGCCTCGGCCGTCACCTGGCCACCCAGCTCGTTTCACGCGGATGGGAAGTGGTTGTTGGGGGGCGCAGCGATCGAACGGTCGGCACCGCAGTCGGCGAGTTGGGAGCGTCCGCCCGGCCGTTCGTCGCCGATCTGTCCGACCTCGCTGCGGTTCGACGGGCCGCCGACGAACTCGATGTGGCACGGCTCGACGCCGTCGTCGCCAACGCGGGTCTGTCGATGGCGACCGATACGCGCACTGTTGATGGGTATGAAACGACGTTCGCCGTCAACGTCCTCGCCCACCAGTTGTTGCTCGGATTGCTCGCTCCCCTCGTGCCAGACGGCGGGCGCATCGTGCTCGTGTCGTCCGGGGTGCACGACCCCGACAACAAGCTGGCTCGCCGTGCCGGCGTTCCGACGCCACGGTGGGTTGGGGCCGAGGCGTCGGCCCAACCCTGGGACGCGGCGCCGGGCGAACGCATTGATGACACGCGGCAGCGGTACAGCAACAGCAAGCTGGCCAACATCATGCAGGCGCGCGAGCTTCAGCGGCTCTTGCGGGCGGCGCAGCGGGAGGTCGACGTGTTCGCCTACGACCCAGGGCTGATGGTCGACACCGACTTCGCCCGCAGTTATCCGGCCGCGCTGCGCACCGTGCTGCGGGTTGTCGGTCGGATGGCTACCCCGTTCGTGGCCAACATGCGCACGTCGAAGTCATCGAGTGTGCACCTCGCTCGGTTGGTCACCGATGCGGGCCTCGAGGGCACCGGATTTGGGTACTTCGATGGCGATGTCCGGCGGCCGCCCGCCGATAATGCGCTCGACGACGACGCCGCTGCCGAACTCTGGCGCACGGCGAACCGTTTGGTGGGTCTTCAGCCTGACGACCCGCGCATTGTGCCGCGATCCTGACCGATACGTACGTGACCGAACGGAGGCTGGGGTCAATCTTGTTCGCGCAAGAAACGCTGGATCTCGGCGGCGAGTTCGTCGCCCGATTGCATTTCGAGGCTGGGGCCGCTGTCGATCGACGGGCCGCCAAGATCGACATCGACCGTCGAGTCGTAGAGCTCTTCGAGCTGGCTCAGCATGGACTGGTGCTCGCTGTTTTCGGCGACCGTGTCGTCGAGCCGACGGCGTAGGCCTGCGACCTCTTGCTCGAGTTCGCTCGACCTGACGACGATTCCGGTCGCCTCGCGGAGCCCCTCCAGGAGCGCGAGCGATGCCGCTGGGTAGGCCATCGCCGACACGTAGTGCGGCACCTGGGCCCAGATCCCGAGCGCTGGCACCTTGCGGGCGTGGAGCGCATGTTCGAGCACCGCTGCCATGCCGGCGGGCACGTCGACCGAGCTGCGGGCGAAGGTGACCGAGGCGAGGACGTCGGTCGACGGCGACGACACCGACAGCCGCGCTGGACGCGTATGCGGGGCAGCGAACGGATAGGCACCGAAGCCAACCATCGTGGTCACGCCGACGTCCTCGGCGATATCGGCGACGACCTTGCCGAATCGATTCCATGCCATGTCGGGCTCCGGGCCGAGCAGCATCAGCACGTCGCGGCCTTCCGGCGTGCGGCCGGCGCGCAGCTCGATCGTGGACCATGCGAGATCGGTGTTCAGGCCATCACGCAACTCCATCGTGGGTCGACGGGCACGGAAATCGATGAACGTGTCGTCGTCGAAGCGGGCGATCGGCGACGTGTGGCACTCGTTGGAGACGACCTCGGCCGCGGCTGCCCCGGCGCCGGCGGCGTCGATCCAACCGGTGAGCATCACCACCAACACCGGCTCGTGGAGCATCGGCTCATCGACCAACCAGTCGAGTGCTGGATCGTTGATCACCGCGCCTCCATCACATCGACTCCATCACAACGTCTCCAGGTGCTGCTCGGCCGATGCGGCTGCGGCCTCGACCTGCAGCTTGAACGGTTCGAGCTCGGCTGGGTCGCGCTCGCCGAGGGCGCCACCGAGGTAGCGCGAGTACACGCCCTCGAGAATGCAGGCCAGCTTCCAATAGGCGAAGGCGACGTAGTACCCGAGCTGCGAGAGATCGCGACCGGACACCTCGGCGTAGCGGTCGGCGAGCTGTCGGCGATCCCAGAATCCTTGGGGAGTGGTGGCCGACCCTGTCCAGGCGGAGTCGGCGTCGCCGGGGCCGGTCCAATACACCTGCAGCAAACCGACGTCGGCGAGCGGATCGCCGAGCGTGCAGATTTCCCAGTCGAGCACGGCGACGACGTCACCGGCGTCGCTGACCATGCAGTTGTCGAGGCGATAGTCGCCATGGACGATCGTGGCCGGGCCCTGGTCGGGCACGGCGGCCGCGAGCGCCTCATGGACACGGTCGACCGCCGCGAGCTCGCGGGTCTTGCCCGCGTTCCACTGGCCGTACCACCGTTTCAGCTGGCGAGCGATGTATCCCTCGTGGCGACCGAGATCGGTGAGACCGGACGCATCGAGGTCCACCGCGTGGATCGCCGCCATCGTGTCGACCAGCGAACGGCTGGCGTTGCCCCGCGCCGCTTCGTCGAGCGCCGCTGCCGATGCGGTGGCGTCACGCAGCACGTGACCCTCGACGAAGGCCATCACATAGAACGGTGCGCCGTTCACGTCGGCATCGTCGCAGAAGCCGAGCGCCTCGGGCACCGGCACACCGGTGTGCTGCAGGCCGCTGATTACACGGTGCTCACGCCCCATGTCGTGTGCGCTCGCAAGGACGTGGCCCAGCGGTGGCCGACGGAGCACGAGCTTGCGCCCGTCGGCGCCGGTGACGGCGAAGGTCAGGTTGGAATGTCCGCCAGCGATGACGTCGAACCGAAACGGCGCAGTAGCGCCCTCGATGTTGTCGGTGAGCCACGCCGTGACGCGCTCGACGTCGACACCGGGCACGGGCTCAGGCGTTGGCGCATCCATCTCGTGCCGAGAGTAGCGACATCCGGCCGCGACAACGACCGGCGGTAGCGTGGAGGCATGACCGTGATCGACGTCACCGACGCCACCTTCGAAACCGAGGTGCTCGAAAAGTCCAAGGAAGTGCCGGTCGTCATCGACCTGTGGGCGGAGTGGTGCGGACCGTGCAAGACGCTGGGTCCGATCCTCGAGAAGGTGGTGGGTGCGACCGACGGCAAGGTGGTGCTGGCCAAGGTCGACGTCGACGCCAACCCGGGGCTCAGCCAGGCGTTCAAGGTGCAATCGATTCCTGCGGTGTACGCAATGAAAGACGGCCAGGTCGTCGACGGGTTCATGGGCTCCTATCCCGAGAACGCCGTCCAGCAGTTCGTCGACGGGCTGTTGCCCAGCCAGGAGCAGGAAGCGGTCGGCGAGCTGATCGAGGCGGGTGATGAGGGCAGTCTTCGACTGGCCCTGTCGATGGAGCCATCGAACGAAGACGCAATCGTCAAGCTGGCCGAACTGCTCGTTGCCCGCGGTGATACCGATGAGGCGCTGCAGCTCCTCGAGCGCATCCCCGAGTCGGAGCGCACCCGCCACGTCGCCGCCAAAGCGCGGGTCGGCGAGGCGCCCGCCGACGACTTCGACCACAAGCTGCAAGCGCTGCTCGGCCGAGTGAAGAGCGACGACGAGGCCCGTCAAGAATTCGTGGACCTGCTCGAGTTGATGGGCTCGGACGATCCGCGCACCGCCGAGTACCGTCGACAGTTGACGGCTCGCCTCTACTGAACGGAACGCACACTCGCCGATGACCACCGCCACGCCGACCACACGATCCGGGACGATGGTTCCCGAAGCGTCGGCGCTGCCAGATGTGCTGCCCACCGATCGGCTCAACGCGCGGGGGATGCCAACCGCGGTATGGCGCAGCGATCTGCGGCGGATCCCCAACGCCCGCAACGTGATCGCAGTGATCGCCACGCTCGGATGGTCGTTCGGTGTGCTGATCGCCGCCGGGTGGATCAACACGTGGTGGTCGTACGTGATCGGGTTCTTCTTGCTGGCCCGCGGCCACGTGTGCCTGAGCATCCTGGCGCACGAGGCGGCGCATCGGCTGCTGTTCTCCAACCGGACTGTCAACGACTTCGTCGGTCGCTGGTTGCTGGGGTACCCCACGTTGATTCCAACGCTGGCGTACCGCCGCTCGCACTTCGCCCACCACCGCGACGAGCTGGGTCCCGAGGAGCCAGATCTGGCGTTGTATGCCGGCTACCCGATTCCCCGAGAGTCGTGGCATCGCAAGCTGCGCCGCGACATCACCGGTGTCAGCGGCATGAAGGTGATCAAAGGACTGTTTCGTGCGGCGCGCACGGGGAGCACCGAGGCGCGCCAGATCATCGCGGTGCAGGTGGTGATCCTCGGCGCATCGATCGTGTTCATGCGTCCCTTGGCCTACGTGATCTGGATGGGTTCGTGGATCACCCTGTGGCGCGTGTCGAACCGGCTTCGGGCCATCGCCGAGCACGGCGGGATGGTGCGCTCGCGCGATCGTCGCATGACCACCCACGTGATCCGCCAGAGCTGGCTCGCTCGCTTCTGGTTCGTGCCGTACAACACGGGCTGGCACCTCGCCCACCACGCCGACATGGGTGTGCCGTGGACCAAGCTGCCGACGTTGCACGACGAACTCGTGCGCTCCGGTTGGGTCACTGAAGACATCGTCTACCGGAGCTACTGGGCGTTTTGGCGCGCGGCGTCGTCGCGCCCACCGGTAGCCTCGGACGCACCGACTTCTCCCGAGTGAACACCGCCCGCTCAGCGGGCGCACGCGGAGAGGAGTGGGGTCGTGACCGACCTCGAGCATGACGAGCGCCCGCCCCGACGCGCTCCCTTGACGGCCAACGGTGTCTCGCTCGCCGAGCGAGTCCGTGGTCTGGCCGACTACTACGGCCGGTGGCGGATCGCCGGCGTGGTACTGGTGGTGGCGGTCGCCACAGCGGTGGGGTGGTGGTTGATGCGTGCGCCGTCGCCGCCGATCGAGGCGTCGCTCCCCGTCGCGGTGAACGTCGTTCACCGCG
>JBCBSO010000205.1:0-7097 GCA_039819205.1 Actinomycetota bacterium | reverse complement strand
TTGTTCGGTGTCGGTGCCTGACCGGCGACCCAGTTGAGATTCGACACCGTTGGCGTTGGCACGTCAGCTGGGTAGATCCGCAGGTTCGACTGCGAACAAGGTCGACGTCCAACTGTCACCCAACGGCGCGATCACGCTGTACAACCACAAGGGCACCGTCGATGTGGTCGCCGACGTTGTCGGCTACTACACCCCAAACGCCCTCGACCAGATGCGACAACGACTGAATGAGGTCGAATCGAACGCCGACGAGCACGAGTCACGACTCGCTGCCCTCGAGGCGGGCGCGGACGAGTCCGGCCGACGGATCGCAGACGTGGAGCGAAGCGCCCCCTTCACCCTGTCGGTGGAGGAATCCGATGTGACGACCTTCGGCGGCGACCCGAAGACGGTGCTCGAAATGAACGTCACCGCACCGGTCGACGGCGACCTGACCGTCGACTTCTCGGCCACCATTGTGAACTGGATCGAGTACACGCTCGCTAAGTGCTCGGTGTTCGACACGGCAGAGCTTCCGATCGAGCAGGACTGGACCACCGAGCCCGGTGTGGCTGTGGAGACGGCCGGCGTCATCGCCAACGTGTCCGGTCCGGTCACCCTCACCGCTGCCAAGCGCTTCGAACTGGAAGCGGACGAAGTGGTGACGATCGCGCTCGTCTGTGAGCACCCCGGGGGAAACGAGGTATATGCCTTCGGTCGTTCGATGACCGGACTGTTCACGCCCGCCTGACGGGGACCGCCGGAGTGAGCCGTCAGGCGCGCAGCGGATCGGAGATGCCGCAGGCGCTGTCGGGCACGTTGAGCAATGGTAGCGAGTCGACCGGGACGTTGCCCGGGCGCACCTCGAAGTGCACATGGAAGTTGCCCACCGTGGTCCCCGAGTCGCCGACGTAGCCGATCACATCACCGCGGCGCACCGTGTTGCCGACCTCGAGACCGCGCAGGTCCTCGGTGAGGTGGAAGTACTTGTAGACGACGTCGTTCTCTTCGTCTTCGAGTTTCCATCCCCAGCCGGCGGTGCCCGTGTTGGTGTACTGCTGGGTGAGCACGCCGTCGGCGACGGCGAATACGGGTTGGTTCTCCGAACCCATGATGTCGACCCCGACGTGCAGCCGGCAGCACCCACGGGCGTCGCCGTAGTTGTCGAGGACGAAGCAGTCCGACGCCGGCAGGAGCGGGAACATCACCTTGCCCTCGGGCACGTCGAGCAGCTCGTCGGGCGCGCGGTCGATGCTCGTCGGATCGATCTCTTCATCACCCGAGTCGTCGTCGCCGGCCTCGGTCGTGGTGGTGGTGTCGTCTTCGGTCTCATCGACCGGGCCGAGCCGTGTGGCCGGCTGTAGCGCGGTGCCGGCGTCGGTCAGCGTCTGGATCACCTGCGGTTCGTCGGCGAGCACCCCGCCAAGACGAGACAACCCGAATGCGCCGAGCAGCGACCCGCCAACCGCGCCGACGAGCAAGCGCCGCCGCACGGGGTCGGTGCAACCCTCAGCACGTGACGTAGAACGCGACGTACACGGACGTGGCGCAGACGGGTTGACGGGGTCGGGATCGGACATCTCGATTGGGGCGGAGGTCGCTCGCCGCTACTGATGCATCGACCGGAGTTGCCGAGATCTTGACGGTTTTCGCGCAGCGAGACGGCCTGATCGTAACGCAACCGCAATACAAACGTGCATCGAGCGACGGCACTGACGCCGGCTGTGTCAGAAGACGGTGACGTCGTCTGGCACCGGTCGGAGATACTCCATCGGATCGACCGGCGTGCCGATCGGACCGGTGGGTCGCACCTCGAAGTGCAGGTGCGGCCACACCGTGTTCCCGGTGGCACCCATCGTGCCGATCACGTCGCCCACGGCGACTGCGCTCCCTACCTCGAGCCCCGGTGCGAACTCTTCGAGGTGGTGATACCGGTACGCGTACCCATTGGCCGCCTGCAGCACCCACGAGTTCCCCTGATCCCCGCCGAGCGCATCGCCCGGCCGAAACTGTTCGACGAGCACCCCGTCGACGCACGCCAGCAGCGCATCGCCACTGGCACCGTCGCTCCGTCCGATGTCGACACCCTGGTGCACCCGGCTGCCCTGAAACCGGCCGAATGTGTCCAACAGCACGAGGTTGTCGTGGACCTCGACCGGAAACCCGATCCGCCGACCGACCCGTTCGGCGGGCTCGAGAGCAGAGGCCGCATCCTGCAGCGTTCCACCGTTGTCGGCCACCTCGATCGTCGGCGGGCTCGTGGTCGATGTGCTCGTCGACGACCCGGTGTCGGGCACACCATCGCTCCCGTCGCCCGGCGCACCGACCGCGGCCGACGACGATGTGAGGCGATGTGCGCCAACCGCGCCAACCACAACGACGCCCATCGCTGAAACGATCAGTTCGCGACGTGTGCGATTACGGTGATCAGGCATGTCGGGTCGGCGGGTATTCGTCAGTGGTGTCGGCGGCGAGCTCGGCACCCTGGTGGCCACCATGCTGGAGGCCGAGGACTGGGTTGGAGACCTCGCTGGCATCGATGCAGACCCGCCGCGCCGGCGGCTGGTCCGCACCGATTACCACCGTATCCACCCAGACGACCACGACCACATCGTGTCGACAATCGTCGACTTCGATCCGCACGTATTGGTGCACGTCGGCGTGTGGGAGCCGAACGCTCGCGCGGCGCCGCGCCAAGCTGCGCTGTTGACCGACCTCGCGGCGACATCGGTGATCGGCGCCGCAGCCGAGTGTCCGTCGCTCGAGCACATCGTCGTGCGCAGCGGGATTGAGATCTACGGCCGCGGACCAGGGGCGCTGACTCGACCGACCGAGTCGGCGCCCACTCGACCGACCTGCGAGTGGGGCCGCACGGTTGCCGAGATCGAACGCACAGCCGAACAAGTCGGCGCACGGGTCGGTGTCACTGTGGGTGCGCTGCGCCTGGCCCCCGTGATTGGACCTCATGTGCCCTCGCCACTCGGTCGATTGCTGCGCTTGCCGGCGGTGCCGTTCAGCGCGCTGACCGATCCGCCGTTCGCCGTGATCGAAGACGCCGATGCGGCTCGCGCCATCGTTGCCGCCGCACGAACCGGACTCGATCAACCGGTCAACGTGGTGGCGTCTGGGGCGATCACCGCGTTGCAGGCCAGCCGTCGCGGTAACCGCGTGCCCGTGCCGATGAGCGGACCGCCGTGGGCGGTGGCCCGGGCGGCGAGTTATCTGCTTGGCGCGCCGATTCCCGACCACGTCGTTGAAACGCTGCAACGGGGCCGGTTGGCCAACAACGCTGCGATGCGCCCGCTGCTGGGCGTGGTTCCGGACGCCACCACGCGTTCCGTGATCGATCGCCTCTATCGCTGGCCGACGGTGATCCGCCAGCCGGCACGGGAGCCTGCGGCGTGAGCGAGTCGTCGATGGGTCGCGTCGTCCGCTTGCCGCTGGCTCGCCAGGCCGGCGCCGCCGGCGACGCCTTGGCGCGCACCGCCGCGTCGATCGGTTCTTCGGTCACCCGACTGACCGAAGAACCCGGCGGTGTCGTCGACGACTGGGGTCGCGATCCTGACCTCGCCCGCTTGATGGTTGCGCTGACACATCTACGGTGGAGCGTTGCGGTCGGCGGCGATCAGCAATTGCCACGCCGCAAAGGAGCGCTGATTTGTATCAACGCTCGCCCGTTCGCCCAGTCGACGGTGCTTGCAGCATTCGCCGTGAGCGACGCAACCGATCGTCCGGTGCGTTATGTCGGTCGTCCCGACAACGGCCCTGTGGGCGCGTTCGCCCAACGGCTCGGTGCGCTCCTCGCCGACCCCGATGAGATCGCCGGTGCGCTGGCCGCTGGTGAGCTGGTGGTGATGTCGGCGAGCGCAACCAATGGCGGCCGCGATGTCGGCGCTGTCGATCACAGCTTGATCGGTGCTGCCGTGGCAGCGCGTACCAGTGTGTTCCCAACAGCGGTGGTGAGTCGCCCGATGACACGCACCGCACGCGTCGAGATCGGCGCACCAAGCCGCCTGCGCAACAAGCGCCGTGGGCCGTTGGCTGAGTTGGAACTCGCCGACCGCGTCCGCACCGACATCGGCCGTTTGCTCGACGAGCTCGGCGACATCGGTACGGGGACGCCGCTCGACTGGCTGCCCTTCGGCGTGCCGGGGGGAAACTGATGCCATTCGTTCGAGCCACCGACCACGTGCGCATCCACTACGAGGTCACCGGCCGTCGGTCAGGACCACCAATCCTGTTCATCCAGGGATTGGGCGCCGACCGCAATGGTTGGAACCTGCAACGCCTCGCCACGGCGCCGCGGTATCGGGCAATTGCCGTCGACAATCGCGGTGCGGGGCGCAGCGACAAACCACACGGGCGCTACCACCTCGAGCAGATGGCCGACGACGCGATCGCCGTGCTCGACGACGTTGGTATCGACACGGCCCACGTGGTCGGAGCATCGATGGGCGGTGCGATCAGCCAGATCGTGGCCGTCAAGTACCCCGAGCGGGTGCGCTCGCTCACGCTGGCGTGCACCGCAGCGCGCAACCTTCCATGGCGTGAAGAGCTCCTCGCCAGCTGGCGTGATGCCGCGCTCGAACGCGGCATCGGTGCCATGGGCCACCAGGCGGCCCGGTGGGTGATCGGTCCACGATCGTTCCGCCGACTGCTCCCCGCGATCGGCTGGCTCGGGCCGTTCGCCCTCGGCCGGCCGGCACACGCCTTTGCCGCCCAAGTCGACGCCATCCTCGACGCCACCAGCGAGTACGGCGACCTCGTCGACGAGCTGCACACGATCGAAGTACCCACGCTGGTTCTGGTCGGCAACCAGGACATCCTGACCCCGCGGGGCGACAGTGAAGAGCTCGCAGAGCGAATTCCCACCGCGGAACTCGTGGTGATCAGCGGTGCGGCTCATGGCTTCATGGTCGAGAACGCGGCCACGTTCAACATGGTGTTGCTCGACTTTCTCCACCGCGCCCAGAACGCCTGGGAGACCAATAGCGAAACCGCTGCGGCGGCGAACTGATGCGCGTCACGGTTGTCGGCGCGGGTATCGCCGGACTGGTCGCCGCACGCCAGCTCGACGAGGCCGGCGTCGACGTGATCATCGTCGACAAGGGCCGATCGGTTGGCGGGCGCCTCGCTACGCGACGGATCGGCGCGGCGACGCTCGATCACGGCGCGCAGTTCTTCACCGTGCGCACGCCAGCGTTCGGTACACAAGTCGCCGACTGGCAGAACCGCGGCCTCGTCGCTGTATGGAGCAACGGATTCGACGGCGACGACGGCCACCCGCGCTACGTCGCAACCAGCGGCATGAACAGCCTGGCCAAGGATCTGGCGACCGGCCTCGATGTGCGCTGCCCGGTGATGGCGTTCGCCGTCCGTGCCAGCGAGCACGGGTGTGATGTCGTCCTCGACGACGCCACCGTGATCGAGGGCGATGGCGTCGTGTTAACCACGCCCCTCCCCCAAGCGTTCTCCCTCCTGGCCGACTCGCCGATCGAGCTCGACCGCAGCGTGTTCCACGCTGATTACGACCGCACCATCGCTCTACTCGCGGTGCTCGATGGCCCACCCGACGTCGGTCCGCTCGGCGGCCGACAGGCCCCCGACGATGACGTGGCGTTCGTCGCCGACAATCAACGCAAAGGCGTCAGCGATGTGCCGGCACTGACTCTCCACGCCGCAGCTGAGTGGTCAGATGCCCATTGGGACGACGACATCGACGCGTTGGCGGCCCAGCTCGAGGAGCTGGCAATGCCCTACCTTGGTGCCGCGTCGATCATCGACCGGCAGGTAAAGAAGTGGCGCTTCGCCACACCACGTGCCGTGTACCCGGAGCCGTGTTGGACCACCCTCGATGGCCGCCTCGTGCTCGCCGGAGACGCCTTCGCCGGACCGCGTGTGGAAGGCGCCCACAACAGCGGCCTGGCGGCGGCCCACGCGCTGCTCAGCTAGGGCCGACCTATGCGAGGGCTGCACGAGCGGGTAGGTGGCCTGGAGACCAAACGGCGCCCGTGGTCATCGTGGCCGTGGCCGCACGAAGTCCCATCGCTCGTTCCTCAGTCCTGACCCAGCACCCGAGCCTTTTCCGCGGCGAACTCCTCGTCTGACAACACGCCGGCTGCATGGAGCGCAGCGACTCGCTCGAGATCGGCAAGCCGGTCGGTCCCAGCACCCTCCGCAGGGACGGAAGCATCAGCGGCGATACCACCGGCGTCGACGATCGCCTGCGCCTGTGCGTCGACCAGTTGCTGCCGAGTCGGCGCTGCATCCCAATCGATCGTGAAGCGGTCCGGATCGGCCCGATCGACGGTGACCGGTACGACCATGCCTGCCTGCGGTAGGTGTTTGCGATTGACCATCTTGGTGGTGTTCACCTGGTGCGAGGTGAGACCGGGCGCTTCGATCAGCAGTTGTAGACGGATTCTCATCACCCGGCCTTGGCTCTCGGTCGGCAGTCCGACGCCGAGGACCTTGGCGATCCCGTCGACTGGGTCTTTTAGCTTCTTGCGGAACATCGCTGGATTCGTCCTTCCCGAGCAAGGTCGTCGCGTACGGCGCAGTGCGTCCGTTGTTCGAACGACACCGTGATGTTCGCGGACCCCCCCCACCGCAAGGCATGAGTAGCGCTACTCAATCTCGATCCGCGGCACGTGAACTCGTCGCAGCGATGGTGGTCGGCGCCACAGTGGGCGAAGGTACGTTCGGCGTAGGCCTCGGAAGGGCTCCCAGTACTGGCGACGCCCCCTAGCGATTCCGACAAGATAGGCGTATGGTTAGGCGCATGCCGCGTGTTCAGGTGTACCTGCCCGACGATCTCCACGAACAGCTCAAGCAGCGAGGCCTTCCTGCGTCCGAGCTGTTGCAGATCGCGCTCCGCGCCGAACTCGAACGACAAGACGCGCTCGATGAAACCGAGCGCTACCTCGCCGAGCTCGCCGATGAAATCGGAGAGCCGAACCAGCGTCAGCGCAGCCACGCTGACGTCATCGCGCGGCGGCCAGCGCCTGTGATCGTGAACTATCTGGGCTTTCCCGGCACAACGGGCACGGGGCTGCACGATTACATTTTGCTCGACTCTGTGATCGCACCGAAGGTCTGCCGCCCAGGCTACGGTGAGG
>JBCBSO010000204.1:0-7183 GCA_039819205.1 Actinomycetota bacterium | reverse complement strand
GCCGAGGGCAAGCACCTGGGCAGCAGCGCCGCTGTGGCCGACGCCCACCACAACGAGGTCGTCGTCGGCGGACTCGCGCAACACGTCGAGCGCGACGACCACGGCGTCGCCGGTGTCGTAGTTGCCCCCCACTGGCGGCGGCGTGCCGTTGTGTCCAGGAAGATCCGGCGCAATAACGGCGCCGGGCCAGTGCGCGAACGCGTCGGCCCACTCGCCGCCGCCCGGGGCGCCGACATCGTGAAGCACGAGCAGGTCGGTCACGGATGCGCCCCGATGTCGTCGAGAAAGCTGGCGATGCGGTCGAGCACGAACTCGGGCTGCTCGATGTGCACGTAGTGACCCGCATCCGGAACTGCCTCGAGGCGGGCGTCCGCGAGCAGTGCAGCACGTCGCTCGGCCTCCTCATCATGCACCTCGGTCCAGGCGTCGTCTTCGGAACTCACCAGCACGAGTGTCGGCGCCATCACTGCGGGGTACTGCGCGAGCACCGTGTCGAGCGAGAAGCCGTCGGGGATGAATGTGCGAAACATCGGATCCCACTTCCACACATACCCGCCATCGACCTCGATCGTGCCGTGCTCTACCAGGTGGTCGAGGAACGGTCGCGGTAGCCGTATGTTGATCGCCCCGCGGCGCTCGGCGAGGGCCGCTCGCGATGCCCATGGCCGGGGTTCTCGACCGCGGAACTTGTCGATGTCGTCTACGCACCGGGTCGCGATGTCCACGATGTCGTCATCGCCGAATGCATCTGCTGGCGGGCCGAGACCATCGAGATTCACCAGCCAGGCGAACCGTTCGGGCGTGGTGGCAGCGGCGGTGAGGGCCATGCCGCCGCCCATCGAGTGCCCGATCATCCCGATCGGCACGCCAGGCTCGGGGGCGAGCAGTCGCGCCAACTCGCAGAGATCGAGCGTCGACGCGTTCCACGTCATCCCCGACGACAGACGCCCCGAGTCGCCGTGGCCGCGCACGTCGATCGCCACGACCTGCGCGCCGAGCTCCACCAGTCGCGGCGCAAAGTCATCCCAGGTGCGACCGTGGTCGTACGCCCCATGGACCAACACCACCGGCGGCGCGCTCGGGTCGCCCCACTCCCAGGCTCGCAGGCGCGTGCGGTTGACCTCGATGAACGTCGCCCGGTCGGGCGTTGGGTACTCGTCCCCCACCGCCGGCCATCCTGGCAGGCGCGCGCCAATCGTCCGGAGTGAGTTGTTCCCGGGCGCGCCGGGTGTCGTCGTATGGGCAGCGCAGTCGCTCGCTCAGGTGCCGACTCCGGCGGGCAGTGCGCCCAGCACGAGACCGAGCACGGCGACTGCGCCGGTTGCGCCAAGCGCCCATCGGCGAGTGCTCAGCTCGTCGAGCCGACCGGTCGCGCCGAACGTGCCCACATCGGGGCGGGGCAACGTGCGCAGTGACACAAGGGCACCGGCCGCGACCGTCAGGGCAACCACCATCGCTGCGACCCGTGCATCGCGAGGCATGGCGTCGAGGCCATGGGTCCAACGGTCGCTGACGCCGCGCAGCGCAACAGCGAGGTTAAGCACCACGACCGTGGCCATCGCGGCCGTCCATCGCGCGGGCACCACCGCGGTCGAACGCGACCGGCCGAGACCGGCGCCAATTGTGGCCAGCGACCAGACGAACCGATCGGTCGGACGAATCGTGCGACCCGACAGCATCCAGTGGCCAACCGGCAATGCGACCCACCCCGCAGCCAACGCCAACACGGCCCAGCGTGGCGGCACCTCAAACGGGACACGACCCGACAACAAGATCGCCACCACCGCCGCAACGAACACTGCCCGGCGCAGCCCATCGGTCGCCACGACCGTACGCACGAGTTCAGCGCCCGCCGGCGGCTGTTGCTCGTCGGGCGCATGGCGCAGCGCCGCGGCCACGTCGGCACACGCCGCGCGTGCCGCGTCGCCTTCGTCGACGTCGCCTAACCAAGCACGAATTCGTCCGGTGGCCGCACGCGGGCGCGGCGCACCAGCGTCGTGCCGCGACTGAGATGGGGCGGACGGGCACTGCGATTGACAGAGGCCAACGGTCATCGCGGTCGCCGCCGCAATTGCGACCAGTTCCACGGCCAGCACGGCGGCGCCCACCGCAGTGGTCAGTGTCGCCATGCGCCATGCGAGCCATACGGCCCACGCGGCGAGCGCGCCGATCGTGATCACCTGCCCGACGGCGCGCATACCAAGTCCGGTCGGCGAAGGTGGCGCGGTCAGCGGGACGGTCGAAGTCATCGGGATGAACGGTGTCGGTACCGATATCGGTATCGGCACCGATCGCCTCGAACTTGAGACCACCCTGCGTGCGGGATCAGCCTCGCTCGATGGCTCGGGGGACGACCGCCGTATTGGCCGTGGTCCCGCTAATCTGCCGACCTCGTGGGAACCCCGAAACGCGAACGCCAAAAGGCCAACCGCGCGCAGGCGCAGATGGACCAGGTGCAGGCCGAGAACCGTCAGCGCTACGTCCGTATCGGACTGATCGCAGCGGCGGCGATCATCGGTGTATTCGCCCTGGTGTGGATCGCCAGCCAGATCGTCGGTAGCGATGACAACGACAATCCGTCGGTCGTTACCACCACGCCCGTCACGTCGCCCGTCACCGTCACCACCCCCGACTCGACCACACCGGTCACCGTGACCACCCCGTCGTCGCCTGAGTCGACCAGCGACGAGGAGAGCGAATGAGCACGACTCGCCGGATGGCTGCCGGCCTGACAGCGGCCGCGCTGCTCGCGTTGACTGCGTGCGGCGACTCCGACGACGCCACACCACAGACCGCCGCTGCCGACACCGCCGCGCCAGACACTGACGCACCCGCCGACGACACCAACACCACGAGCGACGCCTCGACCACGGACACGTCCGCGGGGAGCGACGGCGCGAACGACGCGGTGCCGGCGGGTTGTCCACCGGCCGAGGGTGTCACCGAGCCGGTCCAACAGTTCGACAGCGCACCCCCGATGTGCATCGACGTCGATGCCACCTACCAGGCGGTGGTCGATACCAACCTGGGTGAGTTCACCATCGATCTCGACGCGCAGGCCGCACCCGAGACCACGAACAACTTCGTGTTCCTCGCCCGCAACAAGTACTTCGACGACACGATCTGCCACCGCATCATCCCGGGGTTCGTCGTGCAGTGCGGCGATCCGACGGCCACCGGCACCGGAAACCCGGGCTACCGATTCGCCGACGAGCTGCCCCAGGAGGGCGCATACGAAATCGGCTCGATCGCCATGGCCAACAGCGGCCCCGACACCAACGGCAGCCAGTTCTTCATCATCACCGGCGACGATGGCGCCTCGTTGCCGCCGCTGTACTCGCTGTTCGGTCAGGTCGGCACGGGCTTCGACGAGACCGTCGTGGAGATGGAGGCGGCGGGGACCCTCGAGGGCATCCCGGCGGCCGAAGTGCGCATTAACTCGGTCACCATCATCGAGTCGTAGGTCGACACACTCGACGAACCGATTGATTGCGATGCGCTGACGCGTTATTGCTCGTCGGCGACTTCGTCGTCGAGCGCCAACTCGTCGGCGAGCAATTCGTCCACGCCAGCGTCGACCTCAGCGTCGATGTGCCGACGGGTCGCCCGACTCAGCGCGTGCGCACCGAGCGGCGACGTAAGCAGCTGGAGGATCACGACCAGCGCCAACGTCGTCGCCGCGAGCAGCGTGTCGATGCGCAGTGCCGCACCGATCGACACCAGGACCAGCCCGAGCGTTGGCGCCTTGGCCGCCGCATGCATGCGTGAGAGCACGTCGGGGAACCGCCACGTGCCGATGCCGCCGATCGCGGCGAACGCGCAGCCGAGCACGATGAGCGTGCCACTGATCACGTCGACCATCAGCTCCCTCTCCGTTCGATGAATCGGCCGAGGGCCGCCGTGCCGACGAAACCGACGAGCACGGCGACGAGCACCGTTTCGATCGTGACGAAGCTGACTCGCTCGGCCGCCGTGACGATGATCGCGATCACCACGATCGACAAGAGCCCGTCGAGGCCAACGACCCGATCGGCGAGCGTGGGCCCGCGCAACAACCGATACAAGAACCCGGCGGTACCGATTGTTAGCAGTACGAACGCAGCGATCAGGACCATCAGTGCTCGCCTCCCGCGGCTGCAGTGCGCGCTGCGTGCGCGGCGTCGACCGCAGCAAGCTGCTCCGTTGTGCCATAGGCGCGGACGGCAAGACGTTCGATGCGGAAGATGCTGTCGAGCACCGACTCGCGATCGAGCTGGAGCACGTGCACGTACAGCACTGGCAGATCACCGGTTGCATCGTCTCCGGGGCGAACATCGACCGTCAACGTGCCCGGTGTGAGGGTGATCGTGTTGGCCACCACGGTGACGACTCCGTCGGTTCCCACGTGCAGCGGGACCGCAATGATCGCCCGCGCCAATTGCGGCCGTGGACGCAGTATCTCGCGGGCGACGGCGACGTTCGACACCACCAGCAGGTACAGGAAGTAGCCGCAGAACACCACCACCCACCAGGGGCGGAAGGGGACCGATTCGAAGCCGCTCACCCCGGTTGGGCGACCAATCACGGTGACGAGCAAGGCGATCAGCGCGCCCGCGATCAGGTTGTTGATGCCGAAGTCGCCCCACAACATCGCCCACAACAGGGTCAACCAAATCACCAGCATCGGCAGCTTGAGGCCGCTCATCGTGCGCTCACGATCCGTCATCGGCGCCGAGCACCGCCTCGACATAGCGGCCTGGTTCGAGCAGCTCCTCCGCGGCCCGTTCGGCGAACTTGTACACCGGATCGGCGAAGACGATGAGGGCGAGGCTGATCGACACGACGACGGCCGTGGCGATCCCCATCAGGTACGGCGAGCGCGACGACGGGTCGCGCAATCGGCGGACAACGCGCGCATCTTCGGGATCCCCCCAGAACACACCCAGCCAGATCTTGGCCATCGACATCACCGTGAGCAGACTGGCCAACAACGAGGCGACCACCACCAAGTAGACGCCCTTGTCGAGGCCGGCATCGACCAACGCAAACTTGGCGATGAAGCCCGAGAACGGCGGCAGCCCGGCCAGGCTCAGCGCGGGGAAGGCAAACAAGATGGCCACCACCGGCGCGGAGCGCACAAGACCACCGACGTGCGACAGCCGCCCGGACCCGGTGCGGAATTCGACCATCCCGGCCACGAGAAACAGCGACGTCTTCACCGCGATGTGGTGCACCACGTAGAACACTGCTCCGGCGATGCCCGCCAATGTGAACATCGCCAAACCGAAGATCATGTAGCCGATCTGACTGATCACGTGGAACGACAAGATGCGCCGCAGGTCGTCTTGGGACAGGGCCCCGAATACTCCGATGATCATCGTCAGCGCAGCGACCACCAACAACAGCGTGCCCTGTCGATCGTCGGGCGGAAACAGCAACGTCTGACTGCGGATGATGGCGTACACGCCAACCTTGGTGAGCAGTCCGGCGAACACGGCGGTGATCGCTCCGGGCGCCGTGGGATAGCTGTCGGGCAGCCAGAAGAACAGCGGGAACACACCCGCCTTGATGCCGAACACCACCACGAGCAGCAGTGAGAACCCCAGCCGTACGCCGGCTTCGAGTTCGGGCATGCGCTCGGCCAGCTGGACCATGTTGACCGTGCCCGTCGCCGCGTACAACAGGGCCAATGCGGTGACGAAGAAGGTGGACGCGATCAAGCTGATGATCACGTAGGTCATTCCAGAACGCACCTGCTCGCGACGTCCGCCAAGCGTGAGCAACACGTAGCTGGCGACCAGCATCACCTCGAACGCCACGAACAGGTTGAACAGGTCGCCTGTGATGAAGCTTGCCGATACCCCGGCGGCGAGCGCGAGGTAGATCGGATGAAACGCGGCGAACCGCCGCTCCTCGTCGCCGAGGCCGATGGCGTAGACCATCACCGAGATCAACATCAGCGACGACACGACGAGCATCACCGCCGATAGCCGGTCGACCATCAACGTGATGCCGATCGGCACACGCCATCCGCCGGCCTGCGTCACGAGGATTCCCTCTTCGTCGACCTCGATCAAGAGGATGATCGCCGTGACGACATTGGACGTCAGTGCGACCAGCGAGAGCACCCGTTGCACCCGTCGGTGGCGCGCGGCGATCACACACAGCGCGGCCGCCAACAACGGCACGATGACCACGAGCGGGATGAGGTCGGTCACTCCAACCCCTCCTCGTCTCGTTGCTCCTGCTCGGCGAGGAGTGTCTCCTCGAGGAGTTCGTCGCGGTCGCGAGCGATCAGGCGGTCCTCAACGTCGTTCTCGACCAGATCGTCACGGGTGATCCGCCAACTTCGGTAGCCCAGGGCGAGGAGGAACGCAGTGACCCCGAACGTGATCACGATCGAGGTCAAGGCGAGCGCCTGCGGGAGCGGGTCGGAGAAGTCTGCGGGGTCACCGGTGTCGATGATCGGCGCCGAGCCGCCCGGGCCCCCGGAGGTGAGCAGCAGCAGGTTCGACCCGTGACCGACCAGGCCGACGCCGATCAGGATCCGCGACAGGCGGCGCTGCAACAGCATCCACGTTCCCGTGGCGAACAACAGCGCGGCGGCAAACGCGAACAGCACCGTCATCGGGCCGTCTCCGTGTTGTTGTCGTCGGCGTCGAGATTGTCGGCGGCGTAGCCGTCGACGTCGGGAGCTGCGGTGGCACGTGAACGGCCGAGCGGCGGCGGAACGTTGTCGTCGCCGAACGCGGCGAACGCCATCATCACCAATCCGATCACCACCAGGTCGACGCCAACATCGAACAAGATGACCGTGTTCAGCTTGACCGAACCGAACAACGGCAGATGCACCGTGGCGTCGGCGTGTTCGAGGATCGCCTCACCGAACAGCAGCGGCACGAACGCAGTGCCCGCCGCCAGCAGCAGACCCGCTCCGAGAATCACATGCGCTGGAATGCGGAACGTCGTGCGCACTGCCGCAGCGCCGCCGGTCACATAACGCAGGGCGACCGCCGCGCCGACGGTGAGCCCACTGACGAACCCGCCGCCGGGGCGGTTGTGTCCGGCCAACACGAAATACAGCGCGAGTACCAGGATCGAGTGGTACAGCACCTTCGACGCAGTGTCGAGGATCACCATCCGGCTCGACACGTGGCGATGATCGTCGCCGTGTTCCGCTGCAGATGAGTCGCCTGCCGATGGG
>JBCBSO010000203.1:0-7233 GCA_039819205.1 Actinomycetota bacterium | reverse complement strand
CGCCGCCGTCCAGTTCGAACGTGAATTCACGGCCGGCCGGTGTGGCCACCTTGTCGACCGAGATCGTGCCGGGCTCGCGCACCTCGACCTTCTCGTCGTCGGTGTCTTCGACCGGATCCTTCGGGTTCTCCGAACCCTGCGACTTCTCGATCTCGTCGTCGACCGCGCGGACCGTGACCACGTTCATGTGGTCGAAGTCGGACGGGTCGTCGGACGGACCAGGTTGGAGCACGCGAGTGATCTCACACGAGATCTGGTCGTCGCCCGATGCGTCGTTGCCGTCGTTCGGGGTGAGTGTGTCGCCGATGATGTCGCACTCGGTCGGGCCGAATGTGAACACGTCGTCGAAGAACTCGACGATCTCGATGTCCTCGATCGTCGAACGGTTGAACACGGTAAACGTGAACGTCACCGGCTCGCCCGGTTCAACGCGATCGGCGTCGGCGGTCTTGACGACCTCGACCACCGGCGGGACGTCCTCGATCGGCGTGTCCTCGGTGTCGGTGTCGGTGCCGGGCGGGACGCGGTCGTTCTTGGCGTCTTCGTCCTTGACCTCGACGAACACGATGTCGTCGACCGTCTGCGAGGTCAGACCCGTGAGGTCGATGACGAACTCACAGTTGTAGATCTCGCCGACCGCAAGGTCGACTGGATCGCAGGTCGTGCTGACCAGACGACCGGTTGGTCCGCCGAGAAGATCGATCGGGCCGATCGTGCTCGCCGGGTCCTCGAAGTTGATGGTGTCCGTCAACTGGGTGATGGTCACCTGCTCGTCGGAGGTGTTCTCGATCGCCAAGAAGTAGGTGACGTTGCGGCCAGGCTCGAGGACCTGTCCGTTGTCATCGGTCTTGGTGATCTCGACCGTCGGCGGGTCGAGGACGAACGGGATCTCTTCGTCGTCGGTAGCCGTGTCGGAGCTGTCGTCGTTGTCGAACGCCACCGCGGTCACGGTGTTCTCGTGTGCGGTCTCCTGGGCAACTCGTGCGACGTTGGCCGTGAAGCTGCAGGAGTAGGTCGCGCCAGGCGCAATCCGGTTCGTGTCGGTTCCGATGACACCGAGCGCACAGGTCGTTTCGCTGACGAGGGCATTGTCGGGCGCCTTCTGAGTGATGTCGCCGTAGTCGCTGTCGGTCAGGCTAGTGATCCAGACGTCCTCGACGGAGTTGTTGGTCACGACGATGTCGAAGCTGACGTCGGCCCCCGACTCGGGGACTTCCTTCGGGTCGAGGTCGGCGGTCTTGGTGACGTCGATGTCTGGCTCGACGTTGGAGAAGAAGACTTCGCCGGTGTCCTGAGCGACGTTCGTAGGTGTGTCCTCATCGTCCACGCCTTGCACCGAGACCTCGTTGACGTGTGACGTCCCGGGCTCGCCACTGATCGTGGCCTGCACCTGACAGGTGACGCTGCCACCTGGTGGGATCGGCGTCGCCGCCGTCTCGCTCGGCAGGGCAGAACACGTATTGATACCGGTCACGACCGCGTTGGGCGTACCGAAGAGGTCGCCGAGCTTGTCGTCGATCATCGACGTCAGCTCCACCGGGTCGGTGGCGCCGCTGTCGTTGAAGATCTCGAAGCTGTATGTGACCGGGCCGCCGTTCTCGGGCACGGTGATGTTGGACGCGGCGTCGGGCTGCTTGACGACGCGGATCACCGGGTCGGCCGGGTCGATGGGGGTCTCGGCGTCGTTCGACGCCTCGACCTCGTCGCCACCGACGATGCCCTTGACGGTCACGGTGTCGGAGTGCTTCTCACCGGAGTTGCCGCGCAGCTCGAGCACGATCTGGCACGACGTGATGGCGTCGGCGTTGGTCGGGCGGCCGTTCGAGTCGAGCCCGGCGGCCGGTGCGAGGACCTTGCCGATGACGTCTGCGGTGTTGCAGGTGGTCGAGATGAACGTTGCGTCCGCATTGTCCAGCGTCGGCACCTCACCGACCGCATCGATCGTGAACGAACCGATCGGCGAACCCTCCAGGAACAGCGCGTCGGTGAACTCGGTGATCGTCAGCGACTCGGTCAGGGTGCGGTTGAAGATCTCGATGTCGAACGTGATCTGCTCTTCCGGCTCCTGGATCGTCTCGCCGTTGTCGGTCTTGGTGACGCCGATCGAGCCGGGCTCACCGAGCACCGGACGTGGTGCCGGGTCGGAGTCGGAGACCTCGTTGGGCGTATCGAGGTCCTTGACGGACACCTCGATCTCGTTGATCAGGAAGTCGCCGCCCACCAGGTTCGGCAGCGATGCCGTGTCGATCGTGATCTCGCAGGTGTAGGCGTTGGCTGCACCGGGTGCGATCTGAAGTCCTGGCGATCCCGCCTTCAGGTCTTGACATGTCGTGGCGGTCACGATGCCGCCGACCTGTGTGACGTCGATCGTCGACAGCACGGTGTCGCCGCCGTCGACGAGGTTGTCGGCGCTGCGGTACAGCACGTCGCTGACCGAGGTGACCTCGATCGTCTCGTTCGTCGTGTTCTCCACACGGATCGAGTAGCTGGCGACGTCGGAGGGAGCGACGAACTGGATGTCGCCGATGTTCTGCTTGTCGACCAGCACTGTCGGCGGCACGTCGAGCACGTCGACTTCGGCGTCGTCCGACTTCTCGATCTCGCGGTCGAACTCGTCGATCGCGGTCACCGTGACCACGTCGTCGAGGTCGTCGAAGGCGTTGCGGTTCGGGTAGTCGACGGTGAATTTGCAGGTCTCGGTAGCGTTGCCGGCGATCGTCAGTCCGGCGCCGCTGAAGACGTCGTCGCAATCGTTGGCGGTGATCGTTGCACCGATCTTCGGCCCGGTGTCTGCAGCGTCGAGCAGGTCGAACTGGGCAGTCTGGTTCCCGGGGTTGATCGTGAGGTCGTCGACCAGCTCGGTGATGGTCAGCGACTCACCTGTTTCGTTGGTGATGCTGACCGTGTACTCGACGGAGCTCTCGGTCGCCGTCGTGTTCTCGTTGAAGCTGGTCTTGTCGGGCGTCTTGGTGATCGTGAGATCCGGCGCCGGAACCTCGCGGTTGCTGAACGTACAGGTGACGTCCGCGCCAGGGGAGAGGTCGATGGTGACCTCACGCGGGTCCGGGTTGGCCTGCGTTGACCCACCTGGGCCGACGCAGTTGACGCCGGTCAGCTCCCAGAACGGGAGCTCGGTCTCGCGAACGCTGTAGACGCCGGCCTCGATGTTGTACGTCTGCGTCACCGAGGAGGCCTCGGTCACGCCGTCGAGGTCGATCGCCGAGGGCAGGCCCGGGATCGCAGCGGGGGTGGTCGGCGACGCGGTGGTGAAGTCGAAGTCGGTGGCGGTTGCCGCTTCGAGCGAGTCGACGACCTTTTCGATCGTCAACTCGGCGGGCGGGTTGTTGGCGAACGTGCAGGTCGCGATGTCGACGGGCAACAGTTCAAACAGATCGTTGGAGTTCGACTCCTCGAACGACCAGGTGATCGTGTCCCCGGGCCGCGGGGGAGTGTTCGGTGCAGACCGCACCACGTCGAAGTCGGTGCCGGAGGTGAGTACCTCCTCGTCGCCCTGATTCGGGCCCGAGGTGATCAGGCGTCGGACGGTACAGACGGGGTCCGCCTTGAGTGTCCAACCCGGTTGCAGCGTCTCGCTGAACACCGCTTCGGAGTTCCACGGCTGCGGCGCGTCCTGATTATTCGGTGTCCACTGAAACTGGGCAATGCCGTCAGCGTTGGTGGTGACGGTCTGGGTGTTGGACGCCGGCGGCACGTTCGGGTCAGGAGCGACCGTCGGAGCCGCCCACTCGAATGGGCTCACGGCGTCCTGGTCGTCGCGCACGGTCACCTGGGTGGTGATGTCGTAGCCCTGGACAGGGGTGTTGTCGGGGTCGGTTTCGTCGGTGACCTTGCGGATCGTCAGCGATGGCGCACAGAGCGCAAAGACGACCTCGCGCAGCGCTGACTCGAGCTGCGCGAAGTCGGTGACCTTGATCGCGTCGGTGGTGCGAATGTCGAGCGTTCCGGTGCCTTCCCACACGGTCGGGCTGCCTGGCTCGACCAGATCGCGGAGGCGATTGAAGTTGGTGTTCGAGGTAACGCCCTGGCCGACCGCAACGGCCAGCACGTGCGAGCCTTCCGCCTGCATCGCGCGAACCTCGTCGATTGCTGCATTGGCCGAGTTGTTGGAGCCACCACCGTTGTTGGTCGGGCTGTTGCCCGCCACGCCGATGGTGTTGGGAACGCCGTCGGTGATGAACACGACGAGCGGTGTGCCGTCGGGATCGGTGGCAAGACCGGTCGGGGTCGGGTACGGGTTGGTTGCGCCAACGAAGGTGTCGGCGACCGCACGGAAGCCCTCGCGCAGACCGGCCTCGTAGTTGGTGAACCCGCCCGGGTCGTACGCGCCCGCGCCGGAGCCGGTGTTGTCGAAATACGTCTCGACCTCGGAAACGACGGTCGGGGTGACTTCCTTAAACGCGGTCGAGCCATTGAGCGAGACGTCGCGGGCGTTCGTGCTGAACTCGGCGAGCCGGAGTTGAGAGCCGGTGTTGACGAGGCCGTTGGCCAGCGCAACGGTTGCTGCCTTCACGTTTGGCTCGGCGCTCACCGGCGAGCCGCTGGACCCGCTACCCGGGTCGTCGATCGACCCGGACTCGTCGAGCACGACCACCACGGGGATGCCGCAGGAGAGGGCCAGGTCGGGGTTGGTGGAAGCGACTTCCTCGATGACGAAGTTGTCGAGCGTGATGCGGTCGCCGTCACCCCACTCGTCGAAACCATTAGAGATACGCAGCGCCGAGTTGGCGATCTGCGCAGAGGCGGGAACGGGGAAGGTGAACGTCGAGCCATCGGTTTCGCTGGTGGACACCGTGCCGACCTGGACGAAACCACTTCCGGTGAGGAATTCGAACTGGAGCAACTCCCCGCTGCCCTCATCGGCCACGAACGTGAAGCTGAACCGCACGCCGTTGCCGGGCGTGACGGTATCGAGGTCGACGCTGCGCTGGAAGGTTGCATCGTCGAGGTTGTCGAAGACGATCTGATCGCTGCCGTTGATGAAGATCTTGCCGCCGGTATCGGTGGTGGAGTCGTTGCTCCCCGAGCCAGCTTCGGACCAATCGCCATCCCAGCCGGTACCGCCCTGATAGTCATCCCAGTCGGTGCCGCCGCTGAAGCTGCCGTTGAAGTCCTCCGACACCGTCGATAATGCGGCATCGACCGTTGCGATGTCGTCGTCGACGACCGCCGTCGTCACAGTGACCAGTAGGCCCGCAATGAGCCCGAGTGCTGCGGTGAGGATGATCCCCAGCCGCGCTGTACCGCCGTTGCGCTTCATGTTCCCGCTCCTTGTCATGAGTGCGGCGCCAATCCAACCTGTGCGGAACCTAAACCGCAAGCAAAATTTCACCGAGGGCGGGAATTAGTGTCCAGAATGTCACTGTACGCGGTGGTATCGCTCGTGTGGGCGCGTGAACTGACAGTCCGAGAGAGCTGGCGCTGAGAATCGACGGGGGAGCGGTGGAGGCGCTCGCGGTCAGTGCGCAGCACGCCGACCAGCGGACGGTTTGACTGAGTGCACGGTGAGCACGAGGGCCTCTTTCTGGCCCTGGACTGCACGTTGAGCCAGGGGTCAGACCCCAGCTGTCACGGGGCGGCACCGCAGCACGACGTCGGGCTCGTCGGCGCGATTCGTGCAAGCCGGGGTCGGACCCCGTTTGGTGACAACGCCCATAATCTTCGTTATGTCATGTTGTTCGGAAGTCGGCGAGAGGACCTCCACTCTTGAGTTCAGAGGGGCTCAAGAAGTCATCGAGGCGCGTTAACGCTGGTCAGCGCCCTGTCACAACCAAGACCCTCAACCCTCACGTGAATATCCAGACTCGAAACAATCGTTGGCTAGTTGAGGTTGAGATTGAGCTTGCGGATGTCGCCGACGAAGAACAGGAAACCGCCTGGAGGAGATCCTGTTCATGTTCGCTTCCCCTTACCGCTCGACGTCGTGGGCCATCCGCCGGCTCGCGCGCGTGACGGTGCTGTCGACGGCCGTTGTCGTCGGTGGCACCATGGTGCTGGTCGGGTCACCCGCCCAAGCGGCACCGGCCGCTGAAGCACCGACCGGTACCGACCGCTCGGCGCAGTTCGTCGGGCTGCAGGTCGGTGCGACCGGCAACGCCGTTAAGGAGCTGCAGCAGGCGCTGATCGACTCGGGGGTGTTTGTCCCCGGTGGCGTCGACGGCGAATTCGGCGCCGCCACGCAGACGGCGCTCTCGCAGTTTCAACGCTGGAACGGTCTCACGGACACCGGGACGGTCACCCAGGCGGTGGTCAACGCCTTGAATCTGGGGCAGAGCGTTGCGCCGGCTCCGGCCGCAACCACCACCCAGCCGTCCGCTGCGGCGACCAATCCGGCGAATCCCTTCGTCGGATTGAAGGTCGGTGCGCAAGGCGCCCGGGTGAAGGAACTCCAACAGGCGTTGATCAACGCCGGCATTACCGTCCCTGGCGGCGCCGATGGTGCCTTCGGCCCAGCGACTCAGACTGCCCTGAAGTCGTTTCAGGAACGAGAGGGTCGCTCCGCCACGGGCACGGTCTCGGCCGACGACGCATCGGCCCTCGGCCTGACCCCGGCCAACGAACCGGCACAGAACGGCTACGTCGGTCTGGCGGTGGGAGCCCAAGGCAACCTCGTCGTCGCGCTCCAGCAGGCGCTGATCGACGCCGGCATCACGGTGCCTGGCGGCGCGGACGGCGCCTTCGGTCCAGCGACGCAAACCGCCCTGACCACGTATCAACAACGTCAGGGGCTCACCGCGAGCGGCAGCGTCGACGGCGACACAGCCCGCTCCCTCGGCCTCGGTCTGGCGTCTGGCGAGCGAGGCGAGGCCACCTCCCCCGCTGCTGCACCCACGACCCACCCATACGCCGGACTCTCAGTGGGTTCGACCGGCGACAAGGTGAAGGAGCTCCAGCGCGCCCTCATCCAGGCCGGGATCACCCTGCGCGGCGGCGCCGACGGGGTGTTCGGCAACTTCACCAAGCAGGCGCTGCAGGAGTTTCAGCGGGCCAACGGCCTCGAGGCCACCGGCGTTCTCTCGTCCGACGGCGCGAACACCCTTGGGCTCGGATCGTCGAGCGCGCCACAAGGCGTGACCACGACCCAAGGCGGCTACCCCGTCTACGGCGAGCGCAGCGACCGCGTGCGTGCGATGCAGCAGAAGCTGCTCGATGCCGGCATCGTGTTCGATGGTGGCGCCGATGGGCACTTTGGTGCGGCAACGGCACAAGCGGTCA
>JBCBSO010000202.1:0-7235 GCA_039819205.1 Actinomycetota bacterium | reverse complement strand
CGTGTTCGGGCCGTCGATCGGGCGGAACTGGATGCCGCGGCGCCACCACGAGTCGATGTCGCGGGTGAACATCGCGAACGCTTCGTCCGGGTCCGAGGGCACGTCCAGCGTGACGCGCACCGAGTCGTGGCGGGAGGGCGTCATCGGGTTCCTCGCCGCCCCTTCTTGCGCACGTGGGCACCGAACGCCTGGAGCTGGTCCTCCCAGCTGGCGTCGAGTGGTGTGGAGATGAGCGGCGCGATCTGTTCGTATTCATTGGCTCGTTCGACGACGAACGGGCTTTCGAGGCCGACACGGCGCAGGCGCTGGCAGACCAGGGCCTAAACGGATCATCGGTCTCGGTGATGACGGTACGCCTCGGCAACATTCTAGCCGTGAACGCATCGGGTGCAACCGGGGAGATCCTGACGGCCGTTGACCTGACCCGACCCGCCGCCCAGTTCGCCGAGGGCCCGCCCGGAATTCCGTTCGCACCGGTATCCCCCGAGACCATCGGCGACCACGATGCCGACCTCCTCGTACTGGCAGAAGGCGTGAACTTCGACCTCGCGCCGCTCGTCGACTCACCGATCTACGGCCAACTCGGCGCCGTACAGAACGGCGCGGTTGCCGAGGTCGTCGGCGACACCTGGGTCCTCGGCGGCACCGGCTTCGCCACCTATTGGGTGCTGCAGGACCTGGTCGACATCCTGATCGACGGCGGTGAGCCAGCCGGATTCGACGACACGTCTGCTCGCTGGACGTCGTTCCTCGAACTGACCTCGTAGCCGACGTCCTAAGGAGTTGTCATGACCCAGTCGCACATCGACACCGACTACCTGATCATCGGAGCGGGCGCCTCCGGCATGGCGATCGCCGACGAGTTGGTCACCCAGACCGACGCCGAGATCGTGCTCATCGATCGCCGCCATCAGCCAGGCGGGCACTGGGTCGACGCCTATCCATTCGTTCGCCTACACCAGCCATCGGCGTACTACGGCGTGAACTCACGACCCTTGGGGTTCGATCGGATCGACGAGACCGGACCGAACGCAGGCTTCTACGAGCGGGCGAGTGGCGCCGAGCTCGTCGATTACTACGAGCGCGTGCTCATCGAGCAGTTCGGCGCGTCGGAACAGGTGCGGTTTTTGGGGTCGACCGAGTTCGTGGGCGACAAGGCCACCGCCAGCGCGCACACGGGGCCACACGAGGTGCGATCGATACTGGACGGTCGTCGATCGATGGTGACCGTGCGTCGGCGGGTCATCGACGCGACGTACGTGGAGTCAATCGTGCCCGCCCGGCACCGACGCCCGTACGCCGCGGCCCCCGAAGTGCGCATCGGAACGCCGACCGACCTCGTTCGGCTCCACCAAGCGGCCCGTCGATTCACCATCGTCGGTGCAGGAAAGACCGCGATGGACTCGTGCTGTTTCCTGCTTGATCAAGGCGTTGATCCTGATCACATCCGCTGGGTCCGCCCCCGCGACGGGTGGTTCACCGACCGCGCGGGCACACAACCATTGACACTCGCTGCAGGTATGGCCGAGAACCAGGCCGACATGATCGAAGCCCTCGCCACATCGTCCACCGGGGCGGAATTGGCACACCAGCTCGAAGCGCGTGGAGGGTTCCTACGTATCGACAGCTCGATCGAGCCGGAGATCTATCGCGGGGCGACAGTGTCACGCCTCGAACTTGAGCAACTCCGCTCGATCGAGAACGTCGTCCGCCTCGGACGAGTCCGACGGATCTCCCCGCATGCGATCCACCTCGACCACGGCGACGTCGTCGCCGACCCTCAAGACGTGTACATCGATTGCACCGCCCAAGGTCTCGCCACGTCGCCGCTGCGACCCATCTTCACGCCTGGAGCCATCACGGTGCAGTTCACCACGCTTGGGGTCGCTCCCTGGTCAGCGTCGGTGGTCGCCTTCGTGGAATCGCTCGACGTCGACGACGAGGAACGCAATCACCTGTGCCAACCCGTGCCACGCACCGGCCTGATCGCTGACCAACTCCGGGTGTACCACGCCGGTTTCCTTGCCGAAGGGGTGCGTCGCGCCGACCCGCGACTTGCCGAATGGTCCTCCGCCGCTCGCCTCAATCCCGGCCGCAGCATCTTCATGCAAATGGACGATGAGCGGATCGGGGCCGCCGTTCAACGGATGATCAACGGCCTCGACGCCGCAATGGCGAGCCTTTCCGAACACGCCGCCTGAATGCCACGACCCGCCCAAACCTCACCCAAAACGAAAGCGCTCTCGATGCCACAGCACCTCAACCCCGGACGGCAACGCGCCCTGGCGCTGGGCCTCGCCGTGTCGCTACTCGCCGCAGCATGCAGCGACGACAACGACACTGCTGCGACGTCCACCGACGACCGGTCGTCGACGACACCCCCGGCCGAGTCAACAACCGCGCCGACCACTGCTTCGAACGATGGGCCGGGCAACACGCCGGCGACCAGTGCGCCCAGCTCGGCACCGGCCACGCAGCAGCCGACGACCCCAGCCCCAACAACCGAGGCTGCTGCGGCGACGTTCCCGCGAACCGTGACCCACGGCCTCGGCGAGACGGAGATCCCGGCCAAGCCAGAACGGATCGTTCCAGTCGTCAGCGAGATTCTCGGCGAGAAGCTGATCGCCCTGGGCGTGATGCCGGTTGCCGCGTTGCCACCGATCAGCGCCTTGCCCGAGGGCAACACGTACGGCCTCGAAGCGCTCGCCGACGTTGAGCCCATCGGCGAGGGTTTTTCACCCAATCTGGAGTTGATCGCCGCAACGCAACCCGACCTGATCATCGCCGACACCGTCCTCCTCGCGGCGCAGTACGACGAACTGTCAGCGATTGCGCCGACGATCGCGTACGACATCTTCGTCGACGACTGGGAGCCGACATTCCTTGAGATCGCCGCTGCGATCGGTGAGGAGCAGGCGGCGAATGCGGTCATCGACGACTACCAGGCGCGCATCCAAGCGATCGCCAGCGACGTCCAGGCCACCTTCGGCGACGAGCCGGTCGCCATCGTCCAGGGCAACCTCGGAGCCGAGCAGGGCGCGGCGGGAACGGTGAGGATCTACGGCACCGACACCAACGTCGGTCGGTTCATGGCAGATCTCGGCATCACCGTGTGGGAGCCCGCTGACCCCGGTGGCTCCGAGATCGCGCCATCGACGTTCGAGGTGAGCCAGGAGACCGTGCCCGACATCGACGCCTCGTCGATTATCTACCTGAACGAGGACCTGTTCGTTGCGCCAGCCGATATCGCGGGCGACCCGCTGTGGCAAGCGACGCCCGCTGCACAGGCTGGGCGCCTCGTGTTCCTCGACAACGGCGCACAAGCACGACTTGGCGGGCCGATTCACAAGTTCATTGCCCTCGACGCGATGACTGATCTCCTCTCGTAGCTCGAACCATGTCGATCGCTCACAGCGTCCGCCAGAACACGAGGAAGAATCAGGCCCGCGTCGTCGCCGTGGAACCCGTGGGCGACGGGTTGCTACGCATCCGGGCCACCGCACAACGTCCAATCATGCAGTGGCGCCCTGGGCAGGCAATCGCCGTCACCGTCGACCCCACCGGCGACACCATGCGCGACCGATGGCGGCACTACACGTTGCGCCGGTGCGAGCCTGATACCGCTCAGTTCGAACTCGTCGTGGTCGACCGCGGCCCCGAGTCGCCAGCAGGCCGGTGGATCTCCAATCTGCGGGCCGGAGCGACCTTCACGTTCATGGGTCCTGGCGGACGACCAACGCTGAGCGAGAACGGCTCGGCCTATGTGTTCGTCGGCGACCGGACGAGCATCGGCTCCATCGGCGCAATGGTGGAACGCCTGCTTGCGTACGGCGGCACCGCGCCGATCGACGTCGTAGTCGGCACACCAGATCCGGACCGCGCAGACCTCACCGTCGGTGAGCGCAAGACGGAGCGGCTACGGATTCGCTGGCTGCCCGCCGCCGATGCGACCGACCTGCGCACCGAACTGCCAGCGGCGCTCCCCGAGACGCTGCCCGAGGGAGCTCGGGCGTACGTCACCGGCGAGATGACGATGATGCAGGACGCCCGCCAGGCGCTACAACGCGCTGGGTTGAGCCGCCGCTCGATCGGCTGCCACGCACATTGGACCCCCGGCCGCCGCGGCATGTGACCACGTGTGCTACGGACACGGATTGCGCGCCGAGGCCATGAATCCGCAGAACTCGGCGCGGCTCACCGTCCACGTGCCATCGATCAAGCTCATCTCGCCTTCGAGCGCGGTGTACGCCGCATTCTCACCGAAGTACACGTCGTAGGTCACGATCGCCTGGTCGCCCGCCACGACCACGCCGACCGGGTCGAGACGGATACCCCCGAGCGAGTCGCCGACGCCTTGATAGCTGTCGACAGTGGCGCGCAGCTCATCAGCGGACTCGAGATGCTCGGCCTTGCCATCGAAGGCGACCGCTGAGTCGAACACCGCCGACCAGGCATCCGCTGCCGCTTGCTCCTCCGAGCCGAGGTCGCCACCACCCGTCGAGTCGAGCACCAGCATCGACGGCACCTGCGTCGCTGGATCGCCGTCGACGGCAAGCACCAGCTCCGGCACCAGCTCATCGATCACGAATTGCAAGCTGAGCGGGCTGCCGTGAGAGAACGCAGCGGTCAACAGCGGGTCGGCGATGATCTCGCGGCCGGCTTGGCTTGCTGCCAACGTCGGTCGGAGGGCCAGTCCGCGCAATTGTTCATACCCCGCATCGCTCGACACCAGCCACACGACGACGTCCTGGTCAAGGGTCCCGAGTTGCTCCTCGCTGACGGTGAAGAAGAACTGATCGCCCGCGAGATCGTCGAACTCCTGTGGGGTCACGAAGCCGAATCGGCTCATGACCTCAGCGCGGACGTCACTGGAGGCGTACGCCCCTGGCAACTCCTCAAAGGTGAACGCAACAGTCGCGGTGCGTCCGTCGAACTCTGGGTACATCGATCGGACCTCGGCGAACGCGGCCTCCGTGTCGTCGACGATCTGCTGCGCCTCAGCCTCCTTGCCGACGGCACGCCCGGTGATCAACATCGCCTCGTCAAACGGCGTGCCGAAGTCGGGATAGTCGCCCGGCTGGGCCACGGTCGGCGCGATCGCGGACAGCGTCTCGTAGTCGGAGTCGCTCATCCCCGACGACAGCCCAAGAATCAGATCGGGCTGGAGCGCGGCGATCTCTTCGAAGGCCAACTCGTTGCTGGGCAGCACTGCGGGCTCAGCATCCCCGAGGGCCTCGAGCGCCCACGGCCACGTCGCGAACGGTTGATCTCCGTACCAATCGCGAACTCCGGTCGGCGTCACCCCGAGCGACAACAGTCCGTCGTGCTCACCGAAACCGATCGACACCACCGTTTGCGGCTCCGCGGGGATCGTCGTCTCGCCGAACTTGTGCTCGATGGTCACCGGGAACGCCGCTTCGGCGTCGTTCGACTCGGCCGCGGTCGCATCAGTGCTGTCCGGCGCGGCGTCGGTCACGTCAGGCGCATCGGTCGTGTCGGGCGAGGTCGTCGGCGCCGCCGTCGCCTCACTGCTGGGCGCCGTCGTTGCGCCGGATTCGTCGTCGTCGCTGCCACACGCAGCAACCACCAGTGCGAGCGCGGCAGCCGCAGCCGCCAGCCGTCGAGCCGTCATGAGTCTCCGATCTGCCGAGCCACCATCACCACGCGCAGTGGCCGACTCGGTGAGGCCTCCACGGAGCGGGCAGTATTACGGACATCGTCTCCCAGCGCAACACTTTCTGTTAAGAAATCCAAACATCGATCGGCAACAGAGCGGCCAACAGGTCCCCGGTTCGACAGCGGCGATAGGTCGCCCTAACGAACTGAGCACAGGTCCGTATACTCGCCCGCCATGCTGACCACCCATCGACGAGTCTCCTCCGGCGCAGCAGCGCTCACTGCTTGCCTCGTATTCGTCGCCGCATGCGGCGGATCGAGCGACGACGATGGCACCGACACGACCGGGCCGTCGGCAACGACGACACCCCCCACGACGGCGACGGCGGCGACCGACACCACCGCAGCGAGCCCAACGACTGGCGCACCAACAACCCAGGTCGCTTCGCCGACGACCGACGCCGCTCCCGAGACAACCGCCGCGCCGGTCGACGATGCGATCGACAGCCCGATCGATCTCGGCAACGTGGTCGTGCTCGGTGAAGAGTTTCTCCTCGCCGACTTCCTCGCACTTGGCGGACAGGCCGTTGCGTCGACGGCCACGCTCGGCGACCAATTCGTCGGCATCGAACGCGACACGACCGGCATCGACCCGCTGTCGTCGATCGATCCGAACTTCGAGTTGCTGGCCTCGTATCAGCCGGACCTGATCATCACCACGACCGGCGTGGTCGAGCTCATCGGTACGACCGAACTCGAGGCGATCGCGCCGACCGAAGTAGTCGACAACAGCGACTGGCAACAACAGGTACGCGACCTCGCCGCAGCGATGGGGGTACCCGAGCGCGCCGACCAGCTGCTCGCCCAGTACGACGAGGCCGTCGCCGCAGCCCCGGTGCCCGAGGGCCTCGAAGCAAGCGCCGCCACCGTGTACTCCGGCGAGAACGTCGCCGCCTGGGTCGCCGGCCCAGTGAACATTCCCCAGGTACTGCTCGACCTCGGGCTCACGCTGACCCCCGGCGGTGGTGAACTCGACGGCGAGTCGAACGGCCGCGTCTTCCTGTCCAACGAGCTGATTCCCGTACTCGATGGAGAAGTGCTCATCCTCGCCCAGACCACCGGGGTCGAAGGCGAGGAAGAGTCGTTGGCCAACGTGTCGGCGCAGCCGCTCTGGCAACAACTGCCTGCGGTGAGTGCCGGCAACGTGGTGACAATCGATCGGCTCGGCTACCCCGGCGTGGAAGGCCGGATCCGCATCATCAACGACGTACTCGCCGCGCTGCCACAGGATTGACCGCTCATGCAGCGGTGAGCTTGACCGCCACGATCGAGCCGACGAGCGCAGCGATCGCCAGGATCTGGGGGATGTTCGTCTCTTGGCCTTTGAGCAGCACGCTGACGAGGAAGGCGCCGACCGCGCCGATGCCAACCCACACGGCGTAGCCCGTTCCCACCGGAATCGTGCGCGTCGCCACGCTGAGCAGGTACATGCTGATCGCCAGGGTGACGACGAAGCCCACGGTGGGCAGGGCCCGAGTGAAACCCTTCGTTTCGCCGAGCAGCGATGCCCAAGCGACCTCGAACGCTCCGGCCAGTGCCAGGATCATCCATGCCATCGG
>JBCBSO010000201.1:0-7263 GCA_039819205.1 Actinomycetota bacterium | reverse complement strand
GGCCACGACCCCGTCGGTCTCGGCGATCGTCACGTACTCATGCGACAGATCATGGCCCGGAGCGAGAAACGCCTCGGCGACGATGCGCACCGACTGCGGTCCGAGGAGTGCCCGAAACGTATTGTCCGCGGCCTGATCGAGGTACCGTGCGAAGCGCTCGCCGTCGGTGCGGTCGGCGTTCGCCGGTCGGAGCTCGACCGTACTCATGGTGTCGTGCCGCCGGTGCTCACTCTCCTGCCCGAGCCCTGCTACGGCTGACGGCCGGTGAAGGCGATCAGTCGGGTCTGATCGTCGGCGTCGTCGGGGACCTCGACTGCTGGCTTGTAGTGCCCGCTCTGCACCAGCATCTCCGCGATCGGCTGCATCCCCTCGTACATGTTGCGGGCGAACTCGGCGTCGATCGTCTCGTCGAGGCCGCACGCTCGCGCCAGATCCCAGGTGTGCACGATCACGTCGCTGGTGACGAATCGTTCGACTGCGACCGGGAACGGAATGTCTCCGCCGAACATCTCGCTGGAGAACATCTGCGCGCCGGCGTCGGGTTCGTCAAGCCGTTCCTGGAGCTGATCACGCAACCCGGCCCAGGCACCGACCGGGTCGTCGTCGACCGAGGGCAGCGGCGCCAGCTCACGTCCGGTGCCCTCCTGCATGAACCACGGCACCCACTCGGCGAGGTGGCGGACAACGTCGCGCGCCACCCACCCTTCACATGGAGCTTCCATCTCCCATCCGCCCTCGGGCACGTTCTCGACCCGTTCGGTGAAACCCGCCGCAATCGTGCGGAATCGATCTGCTTCTCCAGCCATGACGGCCCCTCCCTTCGATCAGCCGGCGGTCGCCGGCTGACTCGTAGCGAATCACGCGGCATCCACCCTCGGCAAGCGAGACGCTGAGGCGGCGCCCCACCGATGAGCGAAACCTCCACATCCTGCGGTCTCGCTCACCGCAACCGGGTCGTCCGCGCCACCAATGAGCGAAACCCACGTATTCGGCGGTCTCGCTCACCGCAGCGAGCGTCAGTCGGTGCCGACGGTGACGACGCCGTGGTCGAAGGCGTAGACGATGGCGGCGGCGCGGTCGCGGACGGCGAGCTTGGTGAAGATCGCGCCGACGTGGCTCTTGACCGTCGTCTCGCCGACGTGCAGCGACGTGGCGATCTCGGCGTTGGTTGCACCCCGAGCCATCAGCCGCAACACGTCGTGTTCGCGGGCGGTCAACTCGTCGAGCCGCTCGGCGCCGCGCTGTTGCGGAATGACCACCTGCCGGTACGAGTCGAGCACTTTGGGGAGGAGGGTCACGTCGAGCCACGCACCACCACCGGCCACGGCGCGGGCGGCGCCGACCAGGTCGTCGCCGTCGGTGTTCTTCAATGCGAACCCGGCCGCACCTGCGTCGATCGCATCCCACAGGATTTCGTCTTCGCCGAACGTGGTGAGGATCAACACGGGCGGACCCTCCGCTGCGACCATGCGACGAGTCGCCTCGATCCCGTCGAGCACCGGCATGCGGACGTCCATCACCACCAGGTCGATCTCGTGCTCGTCGAGGGCTGCGAGGGCTTGCTCGCCGTCGTCGGCCTCGGTGACCACCTCGAACCCATCAGACGGTCCGAGGATCAGTCCGAGGCCCTTTCGAATGAGCGGTTGATCGTCGACGAGCAACACCCTGATCAGATCGCTCACGCCGGACCGTGTGCTCCCGACTCGGCCACGATCGAGGAACGCCGCGCAGCATCGACGTCGGCCGGTTGTGGCGCCGCGTCGCCGTTGCGGTCGACCGCCGGGAGCTCGGCATCGATCTGCCATGCGCCGTCGACCACGGCGACATCGAACCGTCCGCCGACCGCCTGCACTCGGCGGCGCATTCCGTCGAGCCCCTGGGTGGATCCATTGCGACGCGACGGGACGGCGACGTCGGATGCCACTTCATTGCGCACCGCCAGCCGGGGCCGCCCGGCCACGTTCAGTTCGACGGTCACCGGGCCGGCGCCGTGCTTCGCGGCGTTGCTCAGCGCCTCGCGAGCGACGCCGTGCAGCACCACCCCAGACGCCGTGTCGAGCGACTCGATGTCGCCGGTCACGACGTAGTCAACCGTGAGGCCAGCTGCGCGGAACTCGTCGACGAGCGCCGGCAGGGCGTCGACACCGGCAACCGGTGCGTAGTCGTCGTCAGCGCGCAGCAGCACGAGCGCGGCTCGCAAATCGTCCATGCTGCGCCGGCCCACGGACTCGGCCTCAGCGAGCGCCTTGCGGGCCCGCTCGGGATCGCTGTCGAGCTTGCGGCGGGCGCCGGAGAGGTGCAGCAGCACCACGCTGAACGAGTGCCCGACCACGTCGTGGAGCTCGTGGGCGATGCGGCTGCGTTCTTCGGCGGCGGCGGCGTCGGCGAGTTGCTGCTGGGTCGTCTCGAGTCGGGTGATCAACTCACGCTGGCGGCGCAACATCGCGCCGAATGTCGCCGACAGCAACAGCCCGAGCGACCAGGTCCAGAAGCCGTGGATGCGGTAGTCGCCCACGTCGAACGCCCACAGCGCAGCCGGACCGAGCGCGGCGAGCGCGACCCACGCCCACACCCAGCGGGACGTCGCTCCCGCGACACCAACCGCCACGGCCACGCACACGACGAACCATCCGTTCTTGGCGTCGCCGGTGACGTCGGCGACCATCATCGCCGCTGTCGGCGCAAGGATCAGCACGGCCGACGGCATCGTCCGCCACCACGCTCTGACCACGACGACGCACGTGGCCAGGAGCAGCCACACCCACGAGGAACCCTCGGTACCGCTGAGCGACAGGACGCCCGCCGCAGCGCCGAGCACGGCGCCGAAGCCAGCGAGGTCCACGTCGTCGTCGAGCCAGGTCATTCGACGAGTGTACGAACGTCGATGGCACCAGTCGCCCGTCCACGGGAGGCTCCACGTCTCCTCCCACGGGAGGAGGCGCCGCCCGCATGCCGTGCCGCGAGTGGGGTCGAGGAAGGCACCGCGGCCCGACGACACCGACGAGGCCCATCCGTACCGTCGATCACGTCGCCGGACCACCCCGTCGGCACCGTTCACAACACCCAGCAACACACACGCACGACACAGACACACACGGAGGCCACGACCATGTTCACCCGACTCGGGCACCTCACGGTGAGGCGCCGCAAACTGATCCTGTTCAGCTCTGCACTGATGATCGTGGTCGCCGCCGTGATCGGCACCGGGGTGTTCGGCCAGCTCGCCGACGGCGGATTCGACGATCCGAACAGCGAGTCGTCGCGTGGCGACGACTTTCTGGCCACCGAATTCGACACCGGCGAGGCCAACCTGATCCTCGTCGTCGAGGCCGCCTCCGGCGACGTCAACAACGCCGCAGTGGTCGCCGCCGGCACCGAAGTCGAAGCGGAGCTCGCCGCCACCGATGGTGTGACCGACGTGGTCTCGTACTGGTCGCTCGGCCAGCCCGACACCCTCGCCTCGACCGACGGGGCGACCGCCCTGATCCTCGGACGAGCCGTCGGCGACGAGACACAACAGGAAGAGATCGCCGTCGAGGTGATCGACGAGTTCACGTTCGACGGGGAGGTGATCGATGTCGGCGTCGCCGGCCAGAACGCGATCTTCAACGCGATTGGGACCACGATCGAGAACGATCTCGTCACCGCCGAGCTGATCGCCATCCCATTGACGCTGCTGCTGTTGATCTTCGTGTTCCGCGGGGTGATCGCGGCATTGATGCCGATCGCCGTCGGCATCTCGTCGATCCTCGGTGCGTTCTTCGTGTTGTTCCTCGTGACGCTGGTGACCGACGTGTCGATCTTCAGCATCAACTTGATCACTGCACTGGGGCTGGGACTGTCGATCGACTACAGCCTGCTGATCGTGTCGCGCTACCGAGAGGAACTCGCCAAGGGCGGCAGCGTCGAGGGCGCCGTCGTGCGCACAGTCGAAACAGCCGGACGCACCGTCGCCTTCAGCGCGATGACGGTCGCGGTGTCGCTCGCCGCCCTTCTGCTGTTCCCGCTGTACTTCCTCCGGTCGTTCGCCTACGGCGGCATCGGCGTCCTGATTGTGGCGATGTTCGCCTCGATCGTCGCCCTGCCCGCACTGCTCGCCGTGCTCGGCCACCGGGTGAACAGCTGGTCGTTCGGCAAGGGCCGCACCTCGAGCGAATCGCCCACGTGGGGGCGTGTCGGACGCGCCGTGATGCGCCGCCCCGGCATCGTCGCCGTCTCGGTGATCGCCCTCCTGCTGTTCGTCGGTTCCCCCTTCCTCAACGTGAACTTCGGCACCGCCGACGAGCGGGTACTGCCCGCCAACGACCCCACACGCCAGTTGGTGGAGACCCTCGACGAGGAGTTCGCCTCCGATGAGGCATCGGCCTTCCCCATCGTTGCCCCCGAGATGTCCGGCCCCGCCGACGTCGAGGCGTACGCCATCGCCGTGTCGAACGTCGACGACATCACCAGGGTCGACACCGCCACCGGCAGCTACGCCGACGGCGTGCTCGTGGCCGAGGCGTCGCCGTCGAGCAGCGGATTCAGCAACGGCACCGACACGTGGTTCAGCGTGGTGCCGGGCTTCGAAGCGATCAGCCCGCTCGGCGAGGATCGCATCGCCGAGATTCGCGAGATCCCCGCACCGACCGACACGTTGGTCACCGGCGAGACGGCGTCGCTCGTCGACTCGAAGGCCTCGATCTTCGGACTCGTGCCGTTCGCCGGCCTCTGGATCGCCGGCGCCACGTTCGTCCTGCTGTTCCTGATGTTCGGCAGCTTCTTGGTGCCGTTGAAGGCGATCGTGCTCAACCTGCTCAGCCTGACGGCCACGTTCGGTGCGATGGTGTGGATCTTCCAGGAGGGCAACGGTGCGGGGCTGCTCGACTTCACCGCCACGGGACTCACCGACACCTCGATGCCGATCCTGATGTTCTGCGTCGCCTTCGGCCTCTCGATGGACTACGAGGTGTTCCTGCTCTCGCGGATCAAGGAGGAGTACGACCGCACCGGCGACAACGAACATGCGGTGGTGACCGGCTTGGCGAAGACCGGCGGCATCATCACCGCTGCGGCGCTGGTGTTGTCGATCACCTTCTTCGCCTTTGCTACCTCGGACATCACCTTCATCACCTTGTTCGGGTTCGGCCTCGGCGTGGCGATCCTGGTCGATGCGTTCATCGTCCGCTCGACGCTGGTACCAGCCCTGATGAAGCTCGCCGGGGAGTGGAACTGGTGGGCGCCGGCGTGGGCTCGACGGGTGCACGACCGCTTCGGTATCAGCGAGGCGGCGCCCCCGGGCGACCAGCCGGACCACGAGCACGACGACGTCGACCGGCCAGCCGACGAGCGCACCCCCGAACTGGTGTAGGGCACACCAAAAGCCCTGTTCACCAGCGATTTAGAAACGCGCACACAACGGCCGCAAGCCGGTCGATGAAGACAACGCACAGCGCATGGGTGAGGTTCTGATCCGGTCGTACGGTCGCCTCGTCCCCGGAAGTTCCACCTCCTGGGGGCGTTCGTGAACATCGATCCGAAAGGAACCCCACCCATGCGCAAGCGTCTTCCCGCCGCCCTCGTCGCTGTCGGAGCCCTCACCCTCGCCGCCTGTGGCGACGACGGCGATGACACCACCGACACCACCGTGGCCACGACCGAAGCCGCATCCGACGACGAGATGTCGGAAGACGAGATGTCCGAGGACGAGATGTCGGAAGACGAGATGTCCGAAGACGACATGTCCGAAGACGAGATGTCGGAAGACGACATGTCCGAAGACGAGATGTCCGAAGACGACATGTCCGAAGACGACATGTCCGAAGACGACATGTCCGAAGACGACATGTCAGAGGACGACATGTCCGAGGATGAGATGGCCGAGGCCGACGGCACGGTCGTCGATGTCGCCGTCGCCCGCGACGACTTGACCGTCCTGGTGGCTGCACTGCAAGCGACCGGACTCGACGCCGCACTCGCCGAGGACGGCCCCTTCACGATCTTCGCCCCGACCGACGAGGCCTTCGAGGCCTACCTCGGCGAGATGGGTCTGACCGCCGACGACGTGCTCGCCGACACCGCCGGTACCGCCGTGCTCCTGCAAGGGCACGTGGTGGCGGTCGCCGACGACTCGTCGATGGTCGCGAGCATGACCGACACCCCGTTCATCACCCTCGCAGGAACCGAACTCCCGGTGACGGTTGATGGCGACACGGTCACCATCGGTGGTGCCACAATCGTCGAGACCGACCTGTTCGGTACCAACGGTGTGATTCACATCATCGACACCGTGCTGGAACCGGCCTGAGTTCGGCCACCCTCCCAGCAATGTACGAGCACCGAATGAGGTCACGTGAGCCAGGTCCCCACCAGCCAGGTCACTGAACAACAATCGGCCAGCAGCGACCAGCGGATCGCCCGCCTCACCCACACTCGGGCGGTCCGCTGGATGCACTGGATCAACTTCCCGCTCCTGTTCATCATGATCTGGAGCGGGTTGCGGATCTACTGGGCCGAGGACGTCTACGCCATCGGCATCGGCTCGTGGCAGTGGTTCGCCTTCTTCCCCGACTGGTTCTACGAATGGTTCGGCCTCGAGCGCCGACTCGCACGGGGCATGGCGTTCCACTTCACGTTCGGTTGGTTCTTCGTGATCAACGGGGCGATCTATCTGACCTACCTCGTGGGAAGCGGCGAGTGGCGCAGCATCGTGCCCGACCGCAAGTCAGCCAAAGAGGCCGCGCAGGTGGTGGCCCACGACCTCCACCTGCGCAAGGACGCTCCCCCGCAGGGCAAATACAACGCCGCCCAGCGGTGGTCGTACACCGCGGTACTGGTGATGGCGATCATCATCGTGGTCAGCGGATTCGCCATCTACAAGCCGACCCAGCTGTATCCCCTGCCGTTGCTGTTCGGCGGCTACCAGGGCGCCCGGCTCGTCCACTTCTGGATGACGATCGGGCTGTTCCTGTTCTTCCTCGTGCACGTGCTGCAGGTCGCCCGGAGCGGCTGGAACAACTTCCGATCGATGATCACCGGTTACACGATCGAACGCCCGGCCGCCGACGGACCCGGCGCTGTCGACGTCGATCAGCCCGACCCCGACACCGGCGATGCGCCGTCCGACGATCGCCCCACCGAAGAGGCAACGACATGACCGACGAACCCAACACCGAGGGCGCCACCGACGAATCGGGGGCCATGGGTGACCCGCCCGATCAGCGAGCGCAGCAACTCCGCGCCGAGGTCGAGGCGCTGCCGACCATCGATGTTGCCGACTTCAAG
>JBCBSO010000200.1:0-7275 GCA_039819205.1 Actinomycetota bacterium | reverse complement strand
CGTCGAGGCGCCGGCAGAGATCGCGCCGGGAACCGTCGTGACCGTGCGCAAAGGCGAACCCGCGGGCCGCTATGTCCGCAAGGCCGGGCTGGATTTCGCGCGAGGCGACGTGTTGCTGCGCGCCGGAACCCGCATGACGGCGCGCGCCGCGTCGACGGTGTAGTGCCCGACCGATGCTCCGAGTGCCTCGGTGGTCTCCTCGTTGTGGTCCACCTGTTGCAGGAGGGGGTGGATGAAGTCACTTCCGGGCACGCCGAGCAACGGGACGCTGCGCAGGCACTCGTCGAGCGACTCCGCCGAGGCCGGCGACGCCGCTCGGTGTTCGTCCAACCAGTGCACCCGCCAGTCCGGCGTCTGTGCGATCGAGCGGGCGAGGGGCCGCAGAAGCGAAGGAGTCAGCTCACCTCGGGGACTGACTCGGCGAAGGTGATACAAGAAGATCGGCGCGTGCGCTGCCGCCGCGGTGCGCGGCGCCATGTCGTCGACGAGTGCCGCCGCGAGTTCGCTCGGCTGCGCACCTCGCGAGAGCGCAGTGGCCGCACGGTCGACCTCGTCGAGGTCACCCGCGGCCACCGCATCGAGGAGCCACTGTTGCGGGTCGACGTGACGCTGCAGGTCGGCGCCGTCATCGACCAGGTCCTCGATCGGCGGACCGAATGCCTCGTACTGCGCGGCGATCGCCACGATGTGCTGGCGGGCGAGCGTGCGATGATCCGGAGCGACGAACGGCAACAGGGCGAGGCGCGCTTCGAGTTCGAGCGGCGCATGCAGCACAAAGGAGTCGGCAGGGTCACGACGAGGCACATGCACGATGTCGGCGACCGCTGCGGCGACCTGGGCGTCGGACAACGTGTCGATGCCGCGCCGTGCATATTCGTCGCGCACCTCGGTGACGGCAATGCCCTCAACAGCGGTTCGGGCGTCGTGCGCAGCAGCGAGCGAAGTCGTCATGCACCGCACGGTACGACTTCAACAAGACTTGAAGTCAAGCCTCCTTTGTTGTGCAGCGCGTCGGTCGTCGCTGCTGCATCGGCGAGTTCGAACGCCACGCAGATGCACCCTCGATGCTGCGGGTCAGCAGGTAGTGCCGTAGAACAGGATCACGTCCATGCGGGCGTTGGCCGTGGCCCCGAGGCTGGCCGCGCCGAAGATGCACTGCTTCTTCGGGTCGACCATCGCTCCCCCATGGTCGACGAGCCCCGCGTTGTTGTTGTGCTGACGGCCCGATGCCGTACGACGGGCTACCTCGTGGGGCGACCAGAATCCGTCCTCGTCGTCGTCGGCGGTGGCGTGATGGCTGACGATGCCGACGAGCAGTGTGCCGCCGTGTTGCTCAGCGGTGCCCCCGCCGACGATGTCGCCGCGATCGCCGAATCCGCCGTGGGAGGTCTCGATGCCGAGGACCGTCGCTTGCAGGTCGACCATCTGTTGATCGCTCCACATGCGCAGCGGCTCGATGCCCCTCGCCTGGCGCTCACAGTTGGCATAGAGCATGAGGTAATACGCGACTTCCCACATCGTCTGGCCATCGACGTGTTCGTCGTCGAGGCGCTCGCCGACGAACCCGGGATTCGGCGACGGCTGCACCGTGTGCAGGTCGACGAACTTGCACTTGGCCTCGCCCGGATTGGTGGCGTCGGCGAGGAACTCATACGGCACGGCGATCGGGTTGTTGCGGTGCCCCATACGCACCGCTGGCTCGGTGATCTGGGCCGCCGTGTGGATCTGCTCGACCTGCTCGACGTCGTCGGCGAGCACGGTCGACATCGACACGCCCGTGGCCATGACGAGCCCGACACTCAGCACGCCCATCGACCACCCCCGCACGCCCCTCTATCGGCAGGTCTCCACCAGACCTTGAGCCCTCACCGAAAAACCGGGGAATCCATGCGCCTCGCGCCGGATTTGGCGAACAGAACGGGTGACGTCAGGGTTGCGATGCGGCGGCGACCGGGTCTTCCTTGGCCCAGGCGTAGTGCATGCGGCCGTGGTCGGCGTTCGCCGCCATGATCGCCCCAACCGTGCCGTCGGCCCACGGCGCTCCCGGAATCTTCGACCGCAGGTCGTCGTCGGAGAGCTCGGCGAGCAGCGCCAGCGTTTCGGCGCGCACGGCTTGTCCGATGCGCACGAGCTCGATGAACGGCTTGCCGTTGTGTTCCGCCTTCCACTCCTCGGTCCACGAGTGGATCGAGGCCATGATCTCCTCGATCGACTGGGCGGAGCCGTCCTCACGCACCCGCGCCTCGAGCCCGCGCTCCCCTGCCACATGACGGCGGAACATCGCGTTCCAGTTCTGCTCGATCAGCGTGGTGTGCACGAAGTGATCGGCGAACGACCACCGACTATCGGGGTCGTGCTCGCTGAACGTCCGCGGCGCATTCAGCTCGTCCTCGGACATCTCACCGAGTCGCTCCAGGAGCCATGCTCGGTCACGGTTGAGCTTGATCTCGATCTCGATGCGGTCCACGTCGTCGACCGTACAGCGCGGCTTCTCGGCGCCGAGAGCTGCGGCGGCGCCGACGGCGACTGCGAGAACGTGCGTCACGCTGTGCTCCCGACGATGACCACAGCACCGTGGCGGGCGCAGCATCGTGTGCCACCATCGATCGGCGTGACACAGCGACTCGTCGAGCTCGACCGACCAGCCGAAGGCGTGACCCGGCTCACGCTGCACCGGCCGGATCGATTGAACGCGCTGACCCGCGAAATGGTCGATCAGCTGCACGAGGCGCTCGACGCCGTCGACGCCGACCACGACTGCCGAGCGGTGATCCTCACGGGCGCCGGCAAGGGCTTCTGCGCCGGGCTCGACTTGAACGGCTACGGCACCATTCCCGGCACCGAAGAGTTCGGTCGAGCGCAGCAGGGTATGGCGGTGCAACAACACATCGCCGAGGTGATCCACCACCTACGGGCGGTGCGCCAACCGGTGATCGCTGCCGTCAACGGAGCCGCCGCTGGCGGCGGCATGGCATGGTCGCTCGCCTGCGATATCCGCTACTGCGCAGCATCGGCGAAGTTCGGCACCGCCTTCATCAAGCTCGGCTTGTCGGGGTGCGACATGGGCGTGAGCTGGCTGCTCCCCCGGCTGATCGGCGTGTCGCGCGCGTGGGAACTGATCCTGACCGGGCGCGTCATCGACGCCGCCGAAGCCGAACGCCTCGGCATCGTCAGCCGGTCCGTTCCCGACGACGAGCTGATGGAGCGATGCCTCGACGTAGCGGCGGAGATCACCGCCAACAGCCCGTTCGGCACGTGGATGACCAAAGAGGTGCTGTGGGCCAACCTCGAGATCCCGAGCTTGTCAGCGGGCATCGACATCGAGAACCGCAACCAGATCATGACCTCGATGACCGAAGACTCCGCTGATGCGATGCGCGCCGCACTCGGCCGTCAGCCGATCGCCTGGAAGAACCGCTAGCGATCGGGGCTCACTCCGACACGAACTGGACCGAGCCGAGGGCGCAATCGAGTTGAGCGGGACATCGGCGACACCCGTTCCGAGGTCGACGTTGCCCTGGCGGCGTCAACCGGCCCCGACGAGTAACGTGCGAGTCATGTCCGAACAGCACATCAGCCAACTGACAGCACGGCTGACCGGCGACGAGGCGCTCCGCGGCAAGGTGCTCGGCGCTTCGAGCGATCAGCACCGGTCGATTCTCAACGAGGCGGGCGTCGACGATCACGAGCAGCTCGACGATGAGCAGCTCGCTGCCGTCGTTGGTGGGATCAGCGATGCCCTCGGGTCGGTGGAGCGGATCCAAGAAGAGCTCGACACGACCGGCGGATTCGGGGCCGGCTTCGACGGCCCCTGACGGCCGCGGGGCCGCCGGCGACGCTCAACCGCAGACGGCGATCCAGTCGACCTCAAGCGCGAACTCGCCGTCGACGCCATCGGCGATGATGATGCCGATTTCGGATGCGGCGTCGGGACGGAACGGCTCGGCCAGTACGAGCTGACCAAACACGGTCGGCTCGAGCACGGAGTGCGGGACCTCCACGATCGCGAAGCCGTCGTTGCCGACCTCCACCGGGCCCGGCAGATCGGCGCCATGGGAGATGCGTCGACCATTGATCGTCTGATCGTCCTCGAGCGTGACCCCGTATGTCCGTGCATCCGGGCGGAGCCGGACGCGGATCGAGTCGGTCCCGGCAAGGTCTGCGCTATCGAGACCGAGTCGGATCGACGTGAACCCGCCGCCGGCGGTGACCACCGTGCCGCTGAAGCGGAGTGTCGAGTCCTCGATCACGGCCCGGCCGTTCGACCGCCCGCCCATGACGCCATCGTTCACGATGAACCAGCCACCAGGCCCGTCGAACTCCTCGAGGCGTTGGCAGTCGACGGGCGTCGTGCCCGTAGTTGCATCGACCGGGGACGACGTGGTCGAAGGGACCGTCCCAGCCGACTCCTGTGGCGCTGACGTCGTCGTCGACGACTCGGCCGTTGTCGTTGAGGGGATCGTGGCGGCCGGCGCCGGCGTTGTCACGGATGGAGCAGCGCCGCTGGCGACAGTCACGGCGGAGTCGGCAGCGTCACCAGCACCACACGCTGCGAACAACGATCCCACCAGCACTAGCAGCCAGACCGCTCGAGTCACCACACCGCCAGCCTGGTCGAGCCATCGCAACGAATGCCATGTCGTGCTCGCGAAGGAGCAGCTCAGCCGGCGCACCAGCCACTGACGGTTGACGGCCATCGGAATGTGCGTCTGCCCACCGCCGACGTCGTGGCGCCGCTCGCCGACCAGGACGACCGGCCGCGACCAGGCCCGACCTGCAGGTCACACGATGGGAACCCACTGTTGCAACGCTGCGGTGGTGGTGGCACAGGGCTGGAGTTGAAGCGTGCGGACGCGATCGCCGGGAGCGACGTCGCGGCCCGTTCCGGCGTCCCCGTCAGCGGTGCCGGTGTCCATGTTGAGCGCGGCGAGGCACAGATCGGTGCCGCGGAGCTGAAACACCCCATCGGCGGTGGCATCGAAGGCTTGCGACTCGCCGCCGTCACACGGCTGGTACGAGAAGCCGGACCCGGCGGCTACCGCATCCGCGGTGAGGCAGAGGTCGTAGTCCTCCCACAGGAAGCGGAGTGCGCCGTTGCCATCCTCGTCGAAGCGCAACACTTGGTCGGGTTCGGTTTCGTCGTGGCAGGAGTGGGCCCATGCCGCAAGGTCGAGGCGGAGGTTGGTGGCCGGCCCGGGGACGTCAAGGCAATACCCGGCCGGGTCGTCGAGCGCCTCGATGAGTTGGAGGCGACCGACGTAGCCGCTGTCGATCGGTCCAGCGGAGGGTTCGGCAGCGACCTCCACGGTGGCCGTCGATGGCGCGCTTGCGCCCTCGGTCGTTGCGGCCACATCGACCGGTTCCGCAGTCGTCGACGGCGTGTTCGTTGCGCTGACCGTCGGCTCCGGCGACATCGCCTCTGCGGCCGTCGATGGCGTCGTCGTCGACGCCACGTCGGCAGCTGTGGACGTCTCGTCGTCCCCAGCGCACCCGGCGATCGTCAACACACCGAGCGTTGTCACGAGGAGCGTCGTGGTCGGCGACGGCACGGCGAAGGAGCGGCGGCGGGTCGTCGGGTGCCGCATCATCGGGTGAAGAACAGCTGCAGTTCGATCGGACCGTTGTCCTCGACCGAGACGATGATCTGCGACGGCGGAACTTCGACGCCGAAGTCGGCGAACACGATGTCGAGCGAGCCGACCACGACGATCGTGTCGTCGACGAGTTGCGCTTCGAGCGGCAACGTCACCGGCAGGGTCACGCCGTGCACCGTGAGCTCGCCGACGGCGTCGGCCACGACGGCCCCGCCGTCGAGCGCTGCCGCGTCGAGTTCGATCGGCTCGGTGAGGACGAACGTCGCCGTGGGGAACTGATCGGTCTCGAGCGCGCTCTGCACCTCGTCGTCGCGACGGCTGTCGTTGGTGGTGATGGCTGACATGTCGGCTTCGACGACGACCTCGGTGATCGTCGTACCGGAGGCGACGAGGGTGCCGGTGACCTCCGGCGTACGTCCGACGGCCTCGGTCGAACCGATGCCGCGTAGCTCTTCGGCAATTCGGAAGCCCACGAATGTGCCGGTCGAGTCCTCATAACTGAATTCCCCGACCGTGGTGTCGACGGTCAACGTCGGCGGCGCTCATGCCGACGACTACGTGGTCACCACCAACAACTGCGCCGACCGCGCGCTCAACCCGCGCGCCACATGCTCGATCGGGATCACCTTCACGCCCACCGCCGACGGCCGACGCACGGCGCTGATCGACGTGGCCACCGATGCGGGGCAGTTCACCTCGATCGTGCTGGGTGGCGACGGCGAGTTCACGCCAGAGGTGCTCTTCTTCACCGAGGAGGTCACCGCAGGCGGCAATCTCCTCGCCGTCGGCACCGGGTATCCGCCCAACAGCGAGGTCACCGTCACCTTCGGCGACGGACCCGGCGAGTCGGTGACGGGTCTCACCGACGAGTTTGGCAACGTGTCGGTCGAGCTGCCCATTCCGCCCGACGAGCGCGGTGGCCAGCGCAGCATCGTGGTGCAATCCGACGATGGCAATGTTGCTGCGGCCGATGTTGCGGTGGTCGAACAGGAGCAGCCGATGATCGGCATGCCCGGCTTCGGCCTCGGCTGATCACCACCCGGCGTGACAACTGGGGTCTGACCCCACGTGTCACAGGCTCACGGCTCGATGGTGATGCCGCCGAGATTGACCGCGTTCGTGCACGTCGACTGGGCGGCGTCACCGATCTCGTCGCAGCGCACCGTGAACGTGATGTTGTCGCCAGCTTGCAGGCGGATCGGGGTGATGCGCGGCTCGAACAGCTGTCCGCGCACGTTCTCCAGCGACCACACAAACCGTGTCTCACCGTTGACCAACAAGGTGGCCTGCCCACCGTCGTTGAACGGGTTTTCGATGCGTACGTCGGTCATGTCGAACTCGGCCTCGACCGTGGTGGACTGATCGACGGTCTCCGTGAGGGCCGGCGTCACCGACAGGCGGAGGAAGGTGGGGGTGCCGGTCTGCGCACCGTTATCGCCGCCCCCGTCCACGGTCACATCGTTGGTGGCGTCGGTCGCGTCGGCGGGTGGTGTCGTGGTGACCGGTACCTCGGTGCCCGTTGGTGCGAGTTCGTCGATGCGCTCGTCGACCTGCTGTTCGGCAGCGTCGCGGATTTCCGGGCGGACCACCCCGAACCAGGCCGCGACGAGAGCGCCAATGAGCACCAGCACGGCGGCGATGCGTCCCAGCGTGGCGCCCGACACCGTGGGCGGCTGCACGA
>JBCBSO010000199.1:0-7318 GCA_039819205.1 Actinomycetota bacterium | reverse complement strand
CCCGTCGACCCGAGGTAGCCATCGAGCCAGCGACCGAGCCACCCGGTGGTGGGGATCCCATTGCGGATCGCCGACATCCAGATCGCCATCGAGTTGAAGTGGCTGAGGTCGGGGTCGGGGTACCCGATGCCCTCGACGATCGCGGCCTGCCCGGCATCCCAGAACCGCTTCACCTCGGTGAGTTCAGGATGGAGACCCGTTCGGTCGTCGAGTGGCAGGACCTCGTTCTCGCTCAATGCCAGCGCGCCGTGCTGGTCGTAGTAGTTGCCGTCGGTCACCGGCACCACCGTGTTCAGCCCGTCGTTGCCGCCATACATGCCGAAGACGACGAGAATGCCCTCGTTGTCGGCCACCGGGCCGGCGGCCCACGCCGATGCGTCGTGACCGAGCGCCGCGTCGAGCAGACTTGTGCCGGGACCTGCCACGAGTCCGGCGCCCATGCCCATGCCCACCATTTGCAGGAAGCGCCGGCGGTCGAGGGCCAGTGGATCGTTGCGCTGCTCCTGGAGCGCGTCGTCCATGTGCAGGTGGGCGAGGGCGTTGCGCGTGCTGATGTCAGGGTCGAGCATGGTGCGTCCTCAGGCCAACTGCATTTCAGGGGCGACGAACAGCAGGAACAACACGTCGTTGCGTTCCCACACGGGGATCGAGTCGAGATAGGCGATGAGGTCGGCACGCAGACCGCTCGAGATCTCGAGGAGGCAGAGGTCGGTGATCCGGTCGATGACCTGCGCCGACGACATCACCGGCGTGCCGTTGTTGCGTGCGGTGAGCTCCTCACGCGAGATGTTGCCGTCGGCGAGACGCATCTCGCCGCCGTCGTCCCAGTAGGTGCGCTGCGTCGCCCATGCGAAGCTCTGGACCGCACGGGCACGGCGCTCCATCGCGCTGGCGTTGATCCAGTAGCCGTTGGCCTTCCAGCCGCTCACATTGGGCGGGAACAGCGGACGTTGACCCATCCCGTCCATCTGCCAGGTGAGCCCGACCGCCTCAGCCCGGCGACCGCTGGCGTACAACAGCGCCACCATGTACTCGACTGGTGACCGCACCAAGCCGGTCTTCACGCTCGTGGCGTAGAAGTCGTCGTGGGTCAGCATCGCCCGGACCCACGGGACGACGTCGAAGTTGTTGTTGATCAGGGCGTTGCGCATCGCGCTCATCGCCGCATTCGACGGCGGCGCGTCGGTGGCGAACACCGTCCACAACTTGCGCGAGAGAAACTCGGCTGCCACCTCACGGGTCGGGCGGCCGCGATTGCCGACGTTGGTCGCGTCGTTCGGCACGGTGCCGTTGCCGAGGATCACATCGATCGTCTCGAAGCCGTGCAGCTCTGGGTCGCCGCCGTTGTTGATCGTTCGCCCGAGCAGCGACTTGGTGCTGTTGTCGTGCCACTCGGGCCGCCAGCGATACGGGCTGACCTCGTCGTCCCACTGATCGGTGTGCCCGGTCCACGCCGCGGTACCGGCCTCGACGTCGGCTTCGTTGTAGTTGCCGACACCCAAGAGAAACAGCTCCATCAGCTCGCGGAAGAAGTTCTGGTTGGGCGAGCTCGCCTTGTTCTGGTTGTTGTCGAGGTAGCGCAACATCGCCACCTGGATCGACATCGTCTTCGCCAGATCGCGCACGTTGGTCAGACCCGAGTGGCGGAACAGGTCGATCTGCTCGCGCATGAGCGCAGCGAGTCCGACCTTGCCGAACTCGCTACAGAACAGGCCGTGCCAGAAGAAGCTCATCTTCTCCTGGAGCGGGCGCGGCGAGTCGTGGGCCATCCGGTTGAGCCAGTACTCGGTGAGCTCGACGCCGCGCTCCCAGTTCTGTGACGACGACCAGCTGACCGACCCCGGGTTGGCCGGTACGGCCATCACATTGTCGACGGCATCCTCGATCGACCCAAGTGCGAGCAGTTCTTGGACGCGCGCCGGACGGTCGACGATCTCGGCGCGACGCAAGAGGTGCCGGACGTTTGGTTCGGTGAGGGCGACGGGCATTCGGAGCTTCGATCGGCATCGTTCGATGCCACCTTGAGCCCGCTCACGTCATCTTGACAGATCGTGGAGGTTGGCGCGGTTCACGCGCGCGATGCGATCAGGCGTCGTCGGTGGCGGCCGCGCCGTTGCGTTGGCCATAGCGGCGGTTGAACCGCTCGACCCGGCCGCCAGCGTCGACGAGCTTCTGCTTCCCGGTGAAGTACGGGTGGCACTCGTTGCACAACTCGACCGACTGGTCGCCGCTCACGGTGGAGCGGGTGACGAACGTATTGCCGCACGAGCAGCGCACGGTCGTCGCGGTGTACTGAGGATGGATGTCAGCCTTCATCGTGGGGTCCTTTCGTCGGCGGCTGAACGGGCGGCAGATGCGCCCCCGATCGTCGCCAGAGGGATGAGGGGAAGCCGCCAGGCGACCGAGCCCGTTACATGCTGGGCTGGCGGGCAATCTCCGCGAGGAATTCGTCGTTCGTGCGGAAGGTCTTGAGTCGGTCGATGAGCAACTCCAGACCGGGAGCGGCGTTGCCGTCGGCAGCGAGACCCGACAACACGCGACGCAGCTTCCATACCTGCTGCAGCTGCTTGCGGTCGAACAACAGCTCCTCGTGACGAGTCGACGACGCATCGACGTCGATCGCCGGGTAGATCCGGCGCTCGGCGACCTTGCGGTCGAGGCGCAGCTCCATGTTGCCGGTGCCCTTGAACTCTTCGAAGATCGCTTCGTCCATACGGCTGTTGGTGTCGACCAGCGCCGTGGCGAGGATCGTGAGCGAGCCGCCCTCTTCGACGTTGCGTGCCGCGCCGAAGAACTTCTTCGGCGGGTACAGCGCCCCGGCGTCGATACCGCCGGAGAGGATCCGTCCGCTGGCGGGGGCGGCGAGGTTGTAGGCCCGACTGAGGCGGGTGATGCCGTCGAGCATGATCACCACGTCGACGCCAGCCTCGACGCGCCGCTTGGCCTTGGCGATCGCCATCTCGGCGACGGCGGTGTGCTCGTCGCTCGGTCGGTCGAAGGTCGATGCGATGACCTCGCCCGTCACCGTGCGCTTCATGTCGGTGACCTCTTCGGGCCGCTCGTCGATGAGCAGCACGATCAGCTCGGTCTCGGGATTGTTCAGCTCGATCGACTTGGCGATCGTCTTCATGATCGTGGTCTTGCCGGCCTTGGGCGGCGACACGATCAGGCCGCGCTGACCCTTACCAATCGGGGACACCAGGTCGATGATCCGCGCGGTCATGTTCGACGGGTCGCTCGGATCCTCGAGAGCGAGTTTCTGGTCGGGGAACAGTGCGGTGAGATCCTCGAACTTCGGTCGCTTCTTCGCCGCCTCGGGGTCGCCGCCGTTGACCGTGTGGACCTCGATCAGACCGGGGTTCTTCTCGTTGCGTTGTGCCGGTCGCGCCAAGCCGGTGACCTGGTCGCCCTTGCGCAACCCGAACTGGCGGGCGAGCCGGAGGGGGATGTACGCATCGGCCTTGTTCGGCAGGTAGCCGTTGACCCGCAGGAAGCCGTATCCCTCGTCGCGGATGTCGAGATACCCCGACACCTCGGTGGGCTCATTGCTCTGGGGCTGTTCGTCCCCGTCGAGTATCTCGAGGTCTTCGCCCTGCGGTCCTTCGGCGTTGTTGCGGTTCTTGCGCCGACGACGACGTCGACGGTTGCCGCCGCCTTCGCCGTCGTTGCGCTGCTGGTTGTTGTTGTTGTTATTGCGTTGCTGGTTGTTGTTGCGTTGACCGTCGTTGCGCTGGCGTGAATCGCCGTCACGATCGTTGCGATCATTGCGGTTGCGCTGACGCTTGCCGTCGCCGCGGTCGTCTTGACGGTCTGACTTCTTGGCGTCGCCGGCGTCGCGTTCGGTCGGCGCATCGGCCGGAGTCGTCGTGGTGTCAACGCCCTGTTCGGCGAGGGCGATCTCCCAGTCGGCGAGTGGTTCACCATCGGCGCCAACTGCTGTGCTTGCGCCGTTGGTATCTGGACCGCCGGCGGTGTCGGCGGCAGTGGGCGCCGTGTCGTCGGACGAGTCTGGTGCGCTGGAGACGTCGGCTGGCGCCGCGGATGCGTCGCTCGATGTGTTATCGGGCTTGGCGTCGACGGGGTTGGTGTCGACGGGGTTGGTGTCGACGGGCTTGCTGTCTGCGGGCTTGGCGTCGGCCGACCCGTTGGTTCCGGTGGCGGGCGCGTCGTCGGTTGGGCCCGTGGTGTCGAGAATACGGGCGATGATGTCGGCCTTCTTCAGGCGGGTATTGGCCTTGACGCCGAGCGCCTTGGCCATTTCGAGCAAGGTGTCTTTGTCCTTGGACTCGAGTACGGACTGTTCGAGAGCGGCTGCTGGCACGATTACCTCTCTTGGCGGCGCTCAGAACGAACGCCGAGTACTGGGCCCCGGGGCGAACGGGGGGTGAACGCAGATCGCGCTCGAAGATCATCCCCGGGGGTAAAGGAGTTCCTCCACGGCGGCTAACTCGTGACAGCTCGCGGCCCCGATGTGGGTCGGGATCTCGAGCTCGTGGAAGCTCGTGGATCGGTCCGGTGAAACCGAACGGCGCTCACGTTAGCGACTCGAACGCGTGTGCTGCAACGTTCTCGGTGTCAGGCGCCCGTCAATTGGCCGATATCAGCTGCCCGACGTCAGCTGCTCGACGAGGGCCTCGACCTCGGCCAAGTCGGCGGCGACCGTCGTCGTGCGTTCCTGACGCTCGAACAGATCGGCGAGGTGATCCGGGAGCGCTGGATGGACACCGGTCGCCTGCTCGACGGCGTCGGGGAACTTCGCTGGGTGGGCCGTGGCCATCGTGACCACCGGACGGGCGTGATCGTCGAGCGCCGCCAGCATCGCTGCGGCGGCGCTGGCCGTGGCGGTATGCGGATCGATGAGCATGTCCGCACGATCGTGCACGCGCCGAATTTCGGCGAGCGTCGCGTCGTCGTTGATCGCCGCCGAGCGAAAGACACCGTCGAGCACTGCCGCACGTTGATCGGGTTCAACGGACAACGTGCCCGTCGCCCGAAAACGCGTGAGTTGTTCTGCGGTCATCCCGCCGTCGCGGCCGTTCATCTCGAACAACAGGCGCTCGACGTTCGACGACACTTGAATGTCCATCGACGGGCTCAGCGATGGGATCACCTCGCGCACCGACATGTCGTCGCTGCCGATCCACCGATCGAGGATGTCGTTCTCGTTGGTGGCGACGATGAAGCCATCGATGGGCGCACCCATTTCGCGAGCGATCCAGCCGGCGAATACGTTGCCGAAGTTGCCCGTCGGTACGGACAGGGTGACCGGCTCGGCGAACGTCTCGGCGGCGATTGCGTAGTACACCGTCTGGGCCATCACCCGTGCCCAGTTGATCGAGTTGACGGCGGCGAGCCGATTGCGTTCGCGGAACGGCGCGTCGTTGAACATCGCCTTCACCAGATCCTGGCAGTCGTCGAACGTTCCCTCGACCGCCACGGCGTGCACGTTCGGCGCCTCGACTGTGGTCATCTGACGACGCTGCACGTCGCTGACCCTGCCGGCGGGATAGAGGATGACGATGTCGACCGCAGCGCAGCCGGCGACCCCATCGATCGCTGCAGAGCCGGTGTCGCCGCTCGTCGCACCGACGATGGTCACGCGCTCGCCGCGTTGGGCGAGGACGTGGTCGAACATCCGACCGACGAGTTGCAGCGCCACGTCCTTGAACGCCAGCGTTGGTCCGTGGAACAGTTCCATCACGTAGTGCCGGTGATCGATCTGCACGATTGGTGTCACCGCGTCGTGGCGGAACGTGCTGTAGGCCTCGTCGCACAGGTTGGTCAAGGTGATCTCGTCGAGATCGGGCTCGACGAACGGCGACATCACCTCGACGGCGCGTTCCACGTACGTGCGCGCCGTCGACATGCCGAGCTTGGGAAACTCGGCGGGCACGTAGAGCCCGCCGTCGGTCGCGAGACCGCACAACAGCGCGTCGGCGAAGCCGAGATCGGGGGCCTGCCCGCGGGTCGATACGTAGCGCATCGTTAGTCGCCAATCACCCGCAGCAACCCGCCGACGCTGCGCACCACGTCGAGATCGCGCAGCTCTCGCACCGTGGCCTGCACATCCGACTCGCGGGCGACGTGGGTGATGAACACCAGCCGCGCGTCCGGGCCGTTGCCCTCTTGCTCGGCGACGCGGATGCTCACGCCGTGTTCGGCGAACACCCCCGTCACCGCGTGGAGCACGCCGGGCCGGTCGGCCACGTCGAGCCCGAGCAGATACTCAGCGGTCGACTCGTCGATTGGTCGGATCGTGGCCGGACCGAGCGCACCGAGCGACCGGTGCGTGCCGGCGACGAGGTTGCGCGCCGCATCGACAACGTCACCGAAGACCGCACTAGCGGTCGGTGCGCCGCCGGCGCCTCGGCCGTAGAACATCAGGGAATCGACGAACTCGCCCTCGACGAACACGGCATTGAAGCTGTCGCGCACCGTGGCTAACGGGTGATCGACCGGCACCATCGCCGGATGCACACGCACGGAGATCTCTCCGGCGTCACGCTCCACGATCGCCAACGGCTTGACGATGTAGCCCAGACGGCGGGCGATGGCGATCTCGGCGGCGGTGATCGCACCGATGCCCTCGTGGTACACATCGCCGGCCACGACCTTGGCGCCGAAGGCGACGGTGGCGATGATCGCCGCTTTGGCGCCGGCATCGAAGCCCTCGACGTCGGCGGTCGGGTCGCGCTCGGCATACCCCAGCCGCTGCGCGTCGGACAGCGCCGCCGCGTAGTCGGCGTCGCCACCGCTGTCGACCGCATCGGTCATCTTCGTGAGGATGTAGTTAGTGGTGCCGTTGATGATGCCGAGCACGCGACCGATCGGCTCTCCGTGGAGGCTCTCGCGCAAGGCGCGCATGATCGGAATGCCGCCGGCGACGGCCGCCTCGAACAGCAGGTCACGTTGGGCAGCATCGGCCGCGGCGTACAGCTCGGCGCCCACGTTGGCCAGCAGTTCTTTGTTGGCGGTGATCACCGACTTCCCGTTGGCCAGCGCTTCGAGTATCAGCTCGCGCGCCGGCTCGATCCCACCGATCGCCTCCACGACGATGTCGACATCCGGGTCGCTGACCACACCGTGGGTATCGCGGGTCAACACGCCCTCGGCCAGCTCGACGTCGCGTGGCGCGGAGAGATTGCGCACGGCGACGCGGCCGACTCGCAGACGAATCCCGGTTCGCTGCTCGACGTCGTCGGCCTGGGCCTCGACGAGCTGCACGAGCGCCGCGCCGACGTTCCCGCAGCCCAGCAGTCCAATCGTCAACTCGCTGGTCACCATGGGCAGGCTACGGGATCGCCGTTCGCGTCACCTG
>JBCBSO010000198.1:0-7355 GCA_039819205.1 Actinomycetota bacterium | reverse complement strand
TGCCGCCGCACCGGCGAGTACCGCCAGCTCCACGACGCCCCCACCGGTGACCCGTCCGGAAACCACCACGGCACGTTCGTCGGAGATCGATCTCGGTGAAATCGCGGCCGACGATGAGCTGGCCGCCGGGCTCGATGCGCCGGTGCCGCTCGGCGACGTCGACCTGTCCGACGACGGGCGCGGCGGTGGTGGCTCTGGTGCAACCACGTTGCTCGGCCTGCTGGCGATTGCCGCGCTCGCCGGCGGCGGCTTTTGGGCTGCTCGTCGCCGAGGAGCGACGTGACCCGGCTGCCGCGTCGCCTCCACCCCGGCGCGTGGTGGTTGTGGGCGATCGGTCTCGCGGCGGCTGCGTCGCAAACTACGAACCCGCTGGTGCTCCTCTCGTTTTGTGCAGTCGCATGGTGCGTTGTGGCGATGCGCCGCGGCGATGCCCCATGGGCCAATGGCTTTCGTTTCTACGTCGTGCTTGGGCTGGTGATCATCGCCGTGCGGGTGGCCTTCCGCATCGTGTTCGGTGAAGCGGGTGCTGGCGAGACGGTGTTGTTCGAACTCCCCGAACTCCAGCTTCCCGACGCAGCGGGCGGCATTCAGATCGGCGGCCCCGTCACGCTCGAGGGAGTGCTGGCGGCGTTGTATGACGGCCTACGGATAGCCACGCTCTTGTTGTGTCTCGGCGCAGCCAATGTGCTCGCCGATCCGAAACGCCTGCTGAAGTCACTGCCCGGTGCGTTGCACGAAGTTGGCGTCGCCGTGACCGTTGCGCTGACCATGGCACCACAGCTGATCGTGAGCGGCCAACGCATCCGCCGTGCTCGGCGTCTCAGAGGCGATCTCGGGGGGCGCCGCCACGTCGTGCGGACCGTCTTGATCCCGGTGCTCGAAGATGCGCTCGATTCATCGCTCGTGCTCGCGTCGTCGATGGACTCGCGCGGGTATGGGCGCAATGCCGGCGTCCCCCGCCGCACGCGCCTCGTCACGGCGGTGCTCGTCCTCGCCGGGCTGGCGGGTGTGTGTGTTGGCACGTACGGGCTGCTCGACGCGACCACACCGCGGCAGCTCGGCCTCCCGATGCTGATGGTCGGGTGCGTGCTCGCCATCGCTGGCCTCCGCCTCGGCGGCCGCCGAGTGCGGCGCACCGTCTATCGCCCCGATCCCTGGCGGTGGGAAGAGACGGCGGTGGTCGTGTGCGGGCTCAGCGCCGCCGCACTGATGGTGCTGGCCGACGCGGTCGATCCTGGCAATCTCTACCCGACACTGCAGCCCTTGCGGTGGCCGGAGTTGGGGCTGATCCCGGCGATCGCCGCCGCGGTTGGTGTGTTGCCCGCGATCGTGGCGCCACCCCCGCGCTCGGCGATGCGCGAGCTCGACGCCGCGCCCGAACGGAGCCGAGACGAGCGCGAGCTGGTGGGGGCGCCGTGATCGACTTTGAGGGTGTGAGCGTCACCTATGCAGATGCCGACGCTCCCGCCATTCGTAACGTCACCGTTCACGTGCCCGCGGGCGAGTTGTGCCTCGCGGTGGGCCTCACCGGGGTGGGCAAGTCGACGTTGCTCGGCGCGATCAACGGCACGGTGCCGCACTTCACGGGCGGCACGCTGGCCGGCACGGTCACCGTCGCCGGACACGACACGCGCGATTACCCGCCCCGAGAGCTCGCTGGAGTGGTCGGCATGGTGGTGCAAGATCCGGCGAGCGGCTTCGTCACCGACACCGTCGAAGAAGAGCTTGCGTATGGAATGGAGCAACTCGCGGTGCCACCCGACGTGATGCGCAAACGGGTCGAGGAGACGCTCGATCTGCTCAGCATCGCCGACCTGCGCTACCGCTCTACCCAGTCGCTGTCGGGCGGGCAGCAGCAACGGGTGGCGATCGGATCGGTGCTGACGTCGCACCCCCAGGTGCTGGTGCTCGACGAACCGACCAGCGCACTCGACCCGGCAGCCGCCGAGGACGTACTCGCTGCGCTTACTCGACTGGTCCACGATCTGGGCATGACCGTGGTGTTGGCCGAGCACCGGTTGGAACGTGTGGTGGAGTACGCCGATCTGGTGATGGCGGTCGACCGCCATGGCGAGGTTCGATGCGGCCCGCCCCAGGAGATGATGCGTGTCACCGACGTGGCTCCGCCGGTGGTGCGGCTGGGACAAGCCGCGGGGTGGGAACCGCTGCCGCTGTCGGTGCGTGACGCTCGTCGACGTGCGCCCGAGCTCCGCAGCCGCCTCGCTGAGACCGCCCCGCCCGATGCTGGGTCATCGCCGGAAGCGCAGCGGTCGTCGGCAGTACCGGCGATTCGCGCCGAGCGGCTGATCGTGCGCTACGGACGGACCACCGCGGTCGCCGGGGTTGATCTGGGCCTGTACGCGGGTGAGGTCACAGCAGTCATGGGCCGCAATGGCTCGGGCAAGTCGTCGTTGTTGTGGTCGCTACAAGGGTCCGGACGTCGCGACGGTGGCCGGGTGTTGCTCGGCGATGACACGGACACCGCGACGCTGACGCCCGCCGACGCCAACCGACGCGTCGGCCTGGTGCCGCAGGTCCCCGCCGATCTGCTCTTCCTGGCGAGCGTCGACGACGAGTGCGCAACCTCCGACCAGGCCGCTGGTCGGCCAGCTGGTTCCTGTCGCCAGATCCTCGATCGCATCGTTCCCGGCATCGACCCGGGCACGCATCCGCGCGACCTCTCGGAAGGTCAACGCCTGGCGCTCGCATTGGCAGTGCAGCTGTGCGCCGAACCCGATGTGGTGCTGCTCGACGAGCCCACGCGCGGTCTCGATGAGACCGCAAAGGGACGCGTCGTCGACGTCGTCCGCGAGCTCGCTACCGAGGGTCGCGCCGTGGCGATTGCGACGCACGATGTCGAGTTCGTCGCTGCGGCCGCGCACCGCGTCGTTGTACTCGCCGACGGCGAGATCGTTGCCGACGGCCCGACCGCCGACGTGGTCACATCATCGCCGGTGTTCGCGCCGCAGGTGGCCAAGGTGATGCGACCGGACCCGCTGCTCACCGTGGCCCAAGTGGTGGCGAGGTTGCGCCCAGGCGCCGACTCCGACGCCGACGCCGCCGACCCGAGGGCGTGCAGTAGATGAGCGTGCGCATCGCGCCCGTTGCGGCCGACCGTCGGGAACGGCATCCGGTGCCAATCCGCGTACGTAGCGCGGTCGTGCTGGGGATCGCCACCGTGGCCGGGTTGGCGATGTTCCTGTGGCCACTACTCGTGTCCCCCAGCGCGCAGGGCACCGCGCACGCCAACGAGGCGCCGTTTCTGTTCGTGCTGATCCTGCCGGTGGTGATCGCCGTCGTGCTGTTCGAGCTGGCCGATGACGGCATCGACGTGAAGGCGCTCGCCGTGCTCGGCCTCCTGGCTGGTGTCGGCGCCGTGTTGCGGCCGCTCGGGGCCGGCACCGCGGGCATCGAAACCGTGTTCTTCCTGCTCATCCTGGCGGGTCGGGTCTACGGGCCGGGGTTCGGGTTTGTACTCGGGGCGACCACGCTGTTTGCTTCCGCCATCGTGACCGGCGGCGTCGGTCCATGGCTGCCGTTCCAGATGATGGCCGCCGCGTGGATCGGGCTCGGTGCCGGACTGCTGCCGCGTTGTACCGGTAAAGCGGAGATCGCCCTCCTCGCCGCGTACGGCGTGATTGCGGCATACGCATTCGGCTTTCTCATGAACATGTGGTTCTGGCCCTTCGCTGTCGGCACGTTCACCGGCGTGCCCGACAGCGCGACGGTGCAATTCGTTCCCGGCGATGCGGTGGTGGAAAACCTGAGGCGGTTCTTCGTGTTCACCGTGACCACGTCGACGTTGGGGTGGGACACCGGACGGGCGATCACCACCGCGACCGCGGTGGCGCTGATCGGCGCACCGGTGTTGGCTGCGCTGCGGCGCGCCCGAAAGAAGGCCCGTTTCGAGTCCTGAGCGGTATCAGTTCACGGTGAGATCACACCCCATCCGTACCGTCGGCGCCATGGTCGAGCGGGTCGGGAGGGCGAGATGCGAGTGAGAGCGGTCGTGGCGGGGATCGTCGCAGCAGCGGTGGTGACAGCCGCGTGTGGCAGCGGCGGTGACGACGGCGTGGGCAGCGGCGGTGATGCGTCGGTGACGTTTGTGAGCAGCGAGGCACGGTGGATCGATACCACCGAGGCGCTTGACGAGTTCGACGTGACCGTGCAGAAGACCGACCCGACGGTGCTCGGCGTCGAGGCGGTGTGGACCTACACCGTCGAGGGCGATGTCCCGCTCGACGACCTGCGTATCCGCCCGGAGTTGCGCGCTGGCGTCGTGATCGACGGGCAGTCGACCGACGGTGAGGGGCAGCTCGGCGGCGCCAGCAGCCGGTTCGACCGGAAGATCGGCGACATGCGCCTCGTGCCGACCGACGACGGATTCAAGATCGAATTCATCGTTGGCAACCTGCTCGGCGCCTCCGATCTGCAGTCGCAGGAAGAGTTCGACGAGTTCATGGCCGACGCGGGCGTCGACGTAGACGATGCGCCGATTCGTTTTGCGTTCATCGAGGACCGGGACACGCCTGGCGTGCTCGACTACCGCATCGTGTTGTCGGGAACGGTAGAGGTCGACGGCAACGAGATCGAGCTCAACGACGGGATCGAGTTCGTTGCGATCGAGAGCGATCCCGATGCAGTACGGGTCGACGATGACGACAGCGCGATTGCCGCCGCCGACGCAGCCAACGTCGCCGAGACAGGCGAGTGCGTACCGTTGGCCATCAGTGCCGATGACACGAGCTTCACCATCGCTGCGCCCGATGATGTCACGGTCAGCGGACCCGTTCCGGCGGGATGGAGCGTCGAGTTCCAGGAGATGGACCCGTGCGATCAGACCGGGCTCGGGTTGCTCACCAGCGCCGACTCGCGCTCGTCCGACTTCAGCGTGTTGGTGATGCCGGCGACCGGTGAGGACGCTCGGGCCTTCGCCGAACGACGGGTTGTCGACAGCAACCTCTCGTTCGACGACGAGGGCAACGAGATCACCCTCGGCCCAGGCGACGAGTTCTACACCGGCTACGCGCCAATCGACGAGGCCGAACTTGCCGGCCTCCCGGGGGTGCGGGTGATCGGCGAGGTGGACTACGGCGAAGGCTCGGTGATCACGACGAACGAGCTGATCGCCGTGGCTGGCGATCACGCGATCATCGTGTATTACAGCTACTTCGACACCGATGACCTCGCCGACCTGGTGCCGACCCTGCTCGACGGTCTGACCATCACCGAGTTGTAGCTTCGGTACGGTCGGCGAGGTGTCCGACCGGCATCTCGATCTCGATCTCGTCCGTGCGCAGTTCCCGGCGTTCGGCGGCGATGACGGCGACGCGTTCTTCGAGAATGCCGGCGGATCGTTCGCCTGCCGGCAGACGATCGACGCGCTCACCGGGTACTACACCGACACCAAGGTGCAGCCGTACTCGGCGTATGCGAGCTCGGCGGCCGCCGGTGAAGCAATGGACCGTTCGCGCGCCCGATGGGCCGCGGCGCTCGGGGTCGCCGCGGACGAGGTGGTGTTTGGCCCGTCGACCTCTGCGAACACGTATGTCCTCGCCGCAGCGTTCGGCGCACTGCTCGGGCCGGGCGACGAGGTCATCGTGACCAACCAGGATCACGAGGCCAACACCGGGGCTATTCGGCGCGCCGCCGACCGCGCCGGAGCGACACTGATCGAGTGGCGGATCGATCCGCACACCGGATTGCTCGATCTCGACGAGCTGGCCTCGTTGGTCACTGCGCACACGCGCCTGGTCACAGTGCCCCATGCCTCGAACATCATCGGGCAAGAAAACGACGTCGCCGCGGTGTGCGCGATTGCCCACACTGCCGGAGCGCGCGTCGTCGTCGACGGCGTGGCCTTCGCCCCGCACGGTCTGCCCGACGTTGCCGCGATCGACGCCGATGTCTATCTGTTCAGCCTGTACAAGACGTATTCGGTGCACCAGGGGTTGATGGTCGTACGCAACGGGCTGCTCGACGAACTGCCCAACCAGGGGCACTTCTTCAATGCTGGCGAGCGGAGCAAGCGACTCAACCCGGCGGGTCCCGATCACGCGCAAGTGGCGGCGTCGGGTGCCGTGCTGGACTACGTCGAGCTGCTCGACCAAGCGCACGAGGCGGTGCCCGCCACCTCGTTGCGCACGGCGTGTGCGCGGGTGACTGCGCGCTGGCAGGCCCACGAGGATGCACTCACTGCACTGCTCCTCGACGCGCTATCGGAGCGCGGCGATCTGCGCGTGTTGGGAGCGACCGAGGTCGATGCGCGTGCGGGCCATCGGTGCCCGACGGTGTCGTTCGTTTCGCGAGACGAGTCAGCAGCGAGCATCGCCCAACGCTTGGTCGACCGCGGCATCAAGACGAACAGCGGTCACTTCTATGCATGGCGGGTGCTCGACGCGCTCGGTATCGATCCGGAGACCGGCGTCGTCCGCCTGTCGTTCGTCCACTACACGAGCCGTGGCGACGTCGAGCGCGCCGTCGCCGCGTTGGCGCCGTGATGCGTCTGCCACGCTGTGTGGATGGCCCATCCGCAGATGTTCGACGACGACGACCCGATCCTCGCCCGCGTGCGCGAGATCGCACGGGCCCTGCCGCGTAGCGATGAGAAGGTGTCGCATGGTCGACCGGCGTTCTTCACCAAGAAGGTGTTTGCCTACTACGGCGGATCACTGAAGATCGATGGCGAGTGGGTACAGCACCCGCACTCGATCGTGATCCTGCCCGACCCCGAAGATCGCAGCGCGTTGCTCGAAGACGAGCGGGTCTATGTGCCGGCGTACCTCGGACCGTCGGGTTGGATCGGTGTTGACCTCGACGACGCGGGCGATTGGGGCGAGGTGGCCGAGTTGCTCGACGCGTCGTTCCGCCTTACCGCGCCGGCCGCGGCGGTCGCCGAACTCGACGTTGCGGACTGAGCCGCAGGGATGCTGCAGCTCAGCTGAAGATCGCAGCGAGCCGGTCTTTGGCCTTGGCGTCGCCGAGCGGTCGACCGATGATCGCCGTGTTGTTGCGCACGATGACCGGTCGCTGCATCAGCCGTGGATACTCGACCAGGATTGCCACCACGGCGTCGGCGTTGCCGACGTAGTCGTCCTCGTTGAGCTCGAGCTTCTTGAACTGCGCATCCTTGCGCACGAGGTTCTCCACCGGGTCTTCGAGCATGTCGATGATCGCTCGCAGCTCGTGCTCGGTCGGTGGCTCCTTCAAGTAGCGCACCTCTTCCACGTCGATCCCCATGTCCGCGGCGACCGCCACGGCGTTCTTCGACGAGTTTCAATTCGGGTTGTGGAAGAGGTGCGCTACTTGAAGGAGCCACCGACCGAGCACGAGCTGCGAGCGATCATCGACATGCT
>JBCBSO010000197.1:0-7386 GCA_039819205.1 Actinomycetota bacterium | reverse complement strand
GAGTGCTCCGGCGCGAACGGCCGTGCCGGACATCGATTCAGTATCAGTGACGGTTGCGACGGCGTTTATGTCGAGCACGGCCTGGCGCCGTTCGGTGGCGATCTTGAACCCGGCTACGGTCCCGGGGGATGAGGAAACCGAAGGTTCTGCCGTTGTCGGAGTCGCCGTTCGATTTGTCTGCCTCCGGCGCCGAGCGGCACCGGCGTATGGCCCAGGTGACCGATGATGTGGTGACCGACGAAGCCGGGCTGATGGTCGGGTTCCAGGCGGCCGACGACGTGGAAGCGTTGTTGACAGATCGCGCCTTTGGCGCGGTGGCGATGACGACGTTGCAGTTCTCGGGTGTCACCGATGGTCCCTTACACGACTTCTGGTCGCTATTGATGTTCGGCAAGGACGGCGATGATCACCGACGTCTTCGTCGGCCGGTCAGTTCCGAGTTCACGCCGAAAGCCGTCGAGCGATACCGCAGCGACATCGAAGGATTCGCCACAGCCTTGGCTGCAGGGTTCGGTGGCGAAGTGGAACTGTGGTCCCGGTTTGCGTTGCCGCTGTCGGCGCGAGCGTCGTGCCGAATCGTTGGAATCCCAGAACGTGACGCCGACATGGTCGGGCAATGGGGAGTCGATCTCGTCGGCGCGTTCTTCTTGATGACCCCGGAGATGCGCACCCGCGCGGAAACCGCGGCCGCCGATTTCTGTGACTATCTAGAGGCACATCTCGCAGGACTGCGTGCGAACCCTGGGGACGACATCGCATCACGGCTGCTCGTTGAGGAGTCGGACAACGACCTCACGCACGAGGAACTTCGGGCGCTTGTGGCCAATCTGGTGTTCGGAGGGCTTGAGGCGACGGCCAAGGCGATCACGACCGGCACCTACAACATGGTCGTGGAACAGCAGTGGGACGTGCTCGCCGGCCGGCCGGACGTGGTCGCTCATGCCGTGAGTGAACTGCTGCGGTTTGCGCCGCCGATCGGTCCAGCGCGCATCGTGACAGAGGACTGTTCGGTGCGCGAGGTTTCACTCAACGCTGGACAGATGGCAGTACTCGACGTGGCGCGGGCGTGTCGCGACCCGCGCCACTACGACCAAGCAGACGCTCTCGACATTGAGCGTCAGCCGGGCAGGCAGTTGGCGTTTGGCGCAGGACCGCATTTCTGTCTGGGAGCGAACCTGGCGAAGGTCACGCTCGAAACCGCGTTCCTCACGCTCACCCAGCGATTTCCAGAGCTCCGACTCTCCGACGACGGCCTCATCGAGTGGGACCACGACACATTCCACGGCATCGTCGAGCTACCCGTATACGTCAACTGAACCAACACGCGTGGAGTGGGACGCATCGAGCGTTCCCGACGGTGTGCCGCCTGGTACCGGCGACTCCCGTCGATGCGGCACTTGTGGAGCCGCTTGGTTCGGCTGTTCGGTTGTGGTCCGAGATCGGAGCGATGCTGGGCGCTTCGAAGCAGGCTGCGCAGCCCAGCTACTCGAGGCTCGTCTCAGCCTGACAACTCGCCGTACCAACACCGCACGGAAACGCGCGCGTCGAACACGACGAGTTATCCACTCGGGAACGGCACGTACGCGATCGGCGGAGCGCCCCATAACGTCCGGCGAGCAGGCGTGACACCGGCCCGTCAACGCCGGGTAGCTGGGACACCGCCACCTGGTGGAGGCGGCCTGATGCGGTACTAGATCGCAGTCGCCAAGCCGAACACCGGCGACATGTCGAGCGAATCGGTGACGTCGTTGGCCAGGCGGAAACCAACACCGCGCACGGTGTGGATCACCTTGACGCCGGGCGCTGCCTTGTCGAGCTTGCGTCGCAGATTCGATAGGTGCACGTCGACCACATGGTGGTCGCCGACCCACTGTGGGCCCCATACGGCGTCGAGGAGGTCTTCACGTGTGCACACCTCGGTCGGGCGTCGACACAGCTGCTCCAAGAGTGAGAACTCGATCCGGGTCGTTGGCACTTCCGTCTCGTCGACGCGCACTTCGCGGCGGCCGAGATCGATCGACAGCGGCCCGAGAGTGAGGGTGGCGGCAGTTCCGTTGCCGTCGACCCGCTGCTGGAGTTGACGTGGCCGACGGAGCATCGCACTGCACCGCGCTGCCAGCTCGTCGGCCGAGACCGGCAATGAGATGGCATCGTCGGCGCCCGCATGCAACAGCGCAGCTCGGGAGTGGCCATTGCGGTCGTCGGTGACGCACAGCAGATAGTGCTCGTTGTGTTCACGCAGCTGTTCGTAGAGGGGTCGGCCGTTCGGTGTGCGCACGTCGGCGTCGATCACCAGTACGTCGGGAGAGAACGATTCGGCGAGCAGCATGGCGGCTTCGCCGTCGGTCGGGGCGCTGACGCAGAACCCAGCACTGCGCAGTGCAGCCACGCCGTGCCGACGCACGTCGGGATCAGCGACTGCGATCAAGATGCGAGGTGCCAGATTGATGTCGTTGCCCATGGAATCCCGTCCGCTGGTCGCGTCCTTCAGGTGGGTATCGGCCGTGGGGCGGACGAACTCAAGCGGAAATCGTGGGGAAATGTCAGGCATGTCATTCTGGCCCCTGCTACACCGGTGGTGTGGTCGGGGCGGATGTAATTCGCCGTCGTGTTCGAGCCGATGTGGCCGGACGGCAGGCGGTCGACGCTCGAGAAGAGCAGTCGATCGCCAACTTCATTGCAGCTTACGACGAACTGACCGATCCGTTCTCCACCGATGCCGATCCGGTGCATGTGACCGGGTCGGGGGTGGTGGTTGGGGGACGTGGTGTGTTGTTGCTGCGGCACAAGCGACTGGGGCTCTGGTTGCAGCCAGGTGGCCATCTCGATCCGGGAGAGTCGCCGTGGGAGGCGGCGCTGCGTGAGTCGATCGAGGAGACCGGGCTGGCGCTCTCGATGCTCGGACCGTTCGACCGTTCCGGGGTTCCCGAGCTGTTACACGTCGACGTGCACGAGGGCGGACGGGGTCATACCCACCTCGATCTGCGTTATCTGCTCGGCGGCGACGACCGCGATCCACAACCGCCGGAAGGAGAGAGTCAGGAGGTCGACTGGTTCACCTGGGATGCCGCCATCGACCGCGCCGACCCCGGCCTCCGCGGCATCCTGATCCATCTCTCGCGCCATCGAGCCTGAGCAAGATCGAACTTGCGTTCGTAGCACATATGTTCGACACTGTGGTGGATGGGCTTCAACAACCCGTCGTGGTCGTGGTCGGAGCTCGAAGCAGCCCTGACGGGTCGGACGGGTCGCGACGGCCGCCCCGCTGGCAGTCCGTCGTGGAATGCTGGCGGTGACAGCCCTGCGTGGGGTCGGAAACGGCAGCCGTTTCAGGCGCCCGAGGGTCTGTCTGCGGGTACCGGTGTGGTCCCGTATGCCGAGTTGCATTGCCACTCGAACTTCTCGTTCCTCGACGGAGCATCGCATCCAGAGGAGCTGGCCACCGAAGCGGCACGGTTGGGCCTGGAGGCGCTGGCGATCACCGACCACAACGGGTTTTACGGCGTGGTGCGCTTCGCCGAGGCGGCGCGCGCGGTCGGGTTGCCGACGGTGTTCGGCGCCGAGATCACCCTGACTACTGACCCACCGGTTCAGCATTCGTCGTTCATTCGTAGCGAGGCCGAGGCCACGCAACAGGTCGCCACCGGGTTGGTGCCCGACACATATGCCCCTGACCCCGAAGGGGACCACCTGTTGGTGCTCGCTGATGGACCCGATGGATACGCCCGTATCGCCCGGGCGTTAAGCAACGGACACCTCGCCGGCGAAAAGGGTGTGGCTCGCTTTTCCATGGCCGACATCGCCACCGTTGCTGCTGGGCATGTATGGGCACTCACGGGCTGCCGCAAGGGGAGGGTGCCTGCGGCGTTGGTCCGTGACGGACCCGCAGCAGCACGTCGTGAACTGCAGCGGTTGATCGCGGCGTTTGGTCGTGACCGCGTGCTGGTCGAATTGTGGGACCACGGCGACCCACTCGATTCGGCGCGCAACGATGCGCTGGTCGACGTCGCTCATCGTGAAGGTGTGGAGTGCGTGGCGACGAACAACGTGCACTATGCGCGTCCTGCGCAACGCCGGTTGGCGACGGCGCTGGCTGCGGTGCGCGCCCGGCGGAGTCTCGCCGAGCTCGATTCATGGCTGCCGGGGGGAGCCGGCGCCCATCTGCGTGCCGGAGTCGAGCAAGCCAAGCGGTTCCGGCGATACCCCGGTGTTGTCGAACGGGCTGCGGAGATCGGTCGGGCAGCAGCGTTCGATCTGGCGCTCGTGGCCCCGAATCTGCCGCCATTTCCGTGCCCTGCAGCGGCCGACGGCACCCCGATCAGTGAGATGGCCCACCTTCGTCAGGTCGTCGAAGCAGGGGGTCATCGGCGATACGGCGATCGTCCTGTCGCCGGGAGTGTGGGCGGTTCGTCACTCCGTGCTCGGGCGTGGTCGACGATCGACCACGAGCTGGCGCTCATCGAGCAGCTCGATTTTGCCGGGTACTTCCTTGTGGTGTGGGACATCGTCGAGTTCTGTCGGCGATCCAACATCTTGTGCCAAGGACGGGGGAGTGCTGCCAACTCCGCGGTGTGTTATGCGCTGGGGATCACCAACGCCGACGCCGTGTCACTCGGGTTGTTGTTCGAGCGGTTCCTCTCGCCCGAGCGCGACGGTCCGCCCGACATCGACATCGACATCGAGAGCGATCGGCGAGAAGAGGTGATCCAGTACGTCTACGAGCGCTACGGGCGGCATCACACTGCGCAGGTGGCCAACGTGATCACGTACCGCTCCCGCTCGGCGGTGCGCGACATGGCCAAGGCGCTCGGTTACCAACCAGGTCAGCAGGACGCATGGTCGAAGCAGGTCGACGCCTGGGGTGATGTCGCGGCCACCGCCGACCAACCCGATTGCACGATCCCCGAACCGGTACTCGAGCTGGCCGCAGAAGTGGAGGACGCACCGCGCCATCTCGGTATTCACTCCGGAGGGATGGTCATCTGCGACCGGCCGGTGATCGAGGTGTGTCCGGTCGAGTGGGCGCGCATGGACAAGCGCTCGGTGCTGCAGTGGGACAAGGACGACTGCGCCCGCACCGGCTTGGTCAAGTTCGACCTGCTCGGGCTCGGCATGTTGTCGGCACTGCACTACGCCGTTGACCTGGTGCGCGATCACCGCGGCTACGAGATCGATCTGGCCACGATCCCCCAAGACGACGACGTGTACGACATGTTGTGTCGCGCCGACACCGTTGGTGTGTTCCAAATCGAGTCGCGGGCACAGATGGCGACGCTGCCGCGGCTGAAACCGCGCACGTTTTATGACCTCGTGGTGGAGGTGGCACTGATCCGCCCCGGCCCGATCCAAGGTGGTTCGGTACATCCGTACATCCGTCGGCGCAATGGCCAAGAGCCCGTGACGTACCTCCATCCGCTTCTCGAAAACAGTCTGGGTAAGACGTTGGGTGTGCCGCTGTTTCAAGAGCAGTTGATGCAGATGGCGATCGACGTCGCCGGCTTCACTCCGGCCGAGTCCGACGAGCTGCGCCAGGCAATGGGTTCGAAGCGGTCGGCGGCACGCATGGAGCGGCTCCGTGAACGGCTGTATGCCGGGATGTCCGAGCGGGGGATCGAGGGCGACGTCGCCGACGAACTGTTCACCAAGATGAAGGCGTTCGCCAACTACGGATTTCCCGAGTCGCACTCGGTGAGCTTCGCCTACCTGGTGTACGCCTCGTCGTGGATCAAGTACCACGAGCCGGCAGCATTCTGTGCAGCGCTGCTCAACGCCCAGCCGATGGGCTTTTGGTCTCCGCACACCCTGGTGCGCGATGCCCGGCGACATGGGGTGCTCGTACACACCCCAGACCTCAACGCATCACTCGCCGCAGCGACGCTCGAGCCCGTTCCATCGGCGTCGGGGGGTTGCGCATCGACCGGCGACGTGGCGGTGCGCCTCGGGTTGGGGTCGGTGCGCAGTCTCGGCAGTGATCTCGCTGAAGCGATCGAAGCCGAGCGGGTCAACCACGGCGCGTATCGATCGACGGAAGATCTCGTGCGGCGGGTGCCCGATCTCACCCTCGCCCATCTCGAAGCGTTGGCGACAGCTGGGGTGTTCGGGTGTCTTGGACTCGAACGGCGAGAGGCGCTCTGGAGCGTCGGGGCAACGGCCCAGTCGCGACCCGGGCGCTTGGCGGGCGTGGTCACCGGCGCCGATGCGCCTCGCCTGCCGGGGATGGACCCGGTCGAAGAGGCGGTTGCCGACCTGTGGGCTACCGGAGTGTCGCCCGACGGTCACCCCACCCAGTTCGTGCGCAAAGAACTCGACCGCCGCGGGGTGCTCGCTGCTGACGACTTGTGGAACCCCGAGCCTGGTTCGATCGTGCACGTCGCTGGGGTGGTCACCCATCGCCAACGGCCGATGACTGCGCAGGGGACGACATTCATCAGCCTGGAAGACGAAACCGGGCTGATGAACATCGTCGTGTCGAAGGGCTGCTGGGCGCGATTTCGAAGTGTCGCCCGTGAGGCGGCAGCGCTCGTGATCCGCGGTCGTCTAGAACGCAGCGAAGGAGTGGTCAACGTTGTCGCCGAACACATGGAGCCTTTGCCGCTACCGGCGAGCACGCGCAGCCGCGACTTCCGCTAGCACACCTCGAGGTACACCGCCCGATCACGGCCGTTTGATCCGACTACCCCGTATTCCGCAGGGCGACGCACTGTTTGGATCTTGATGTGGGTTCGTTCAGGTTCCGTTAGGGAACCGCCGGGTATAACTGGTCGTAGAGTCTACAAAGACGATTGGTCTCGCATTGGATGAGAGTTCAAGGGGCCGCTGCGCAAACCGGCAACCAAACACACAACGAACAGGAGAACATATGAAGAAGACACTCGCCGCACTTGCCACCGCCGCCTTGGCCTCGCTGGGCGCATTGAGCGTGGCCCCCACCGCAAGCGCAGCCGGAGGCCAAGACGAACAGGCCGTTGCGCACGAAGTGCAAGTCGCAGACTCGTACAACGTCGACGGGGGCAGCGCCCTTCTGACGCCGCATTTGGGCTCGCCGTCGTACTACAACATCACCGGCGGCGAACTGCAAGCCGACGGTAACGGCGTCATCAACCTGTCTCGATGGGCAGGAGACACCAAGGAGATTTACGTCACATGGTGGGAGGTGGGGCAGTTCAGCGGGTTCATGACCTTCGAGTACAACGACGTCCTCTACATCGGCCAGCTGTTGCCGATGTGGAACGAAGGTTGGTTCGAAGGTGAGTTCACCGGCCTCGACGGAAGTGAACTCGGCTTCGAGCCCATCGTGCTCTCCCCCGCGTAGCTCCAGCCGCGCCGATCGCCTCCGCTCGAGAACACGCGATCGCAAGCCGGCCGTCACACCACGCATCGCGGCAC
>JBCBSO010000196.1:0-7418 GCA_039819205.1 Actinomycetota bacterium | reverse complement strand
CTCGATCGCGAACAGACCCAAGTGGCACGAACGTTCTCGCCCGCTTCGACCTCGAACACGCGGTGCCCGACAAGTGTCCCGAGCTGCTCATCGATCGCCGCACGGAAGTACAACCTGTACGGGTTGTTGTGAAAGAAGCTCGAGTCGCTCACCGAGCAGGAGGCGGACCTCTCGGCCCGAAGACCAAGAATCCAGCCCGACGCCGACACGACGACGTGCCCGGCCGAGGGGGCGGTGAAGCGCACCGCCACGACCTCTTGCGGAGAGTTCAAAAGCGATGTCACGTCTTCGCGGTCGCTGAATACGGCGGGACGTGACGTCTCCAGCGCAGTGATGCGCCCCAGGGCGGCGTCGAGACCGGACGTGAGCTTCTCCGCATCCGACCGCAGCCCATCGAGTTCGGCCTGTTGGGCCGCGAGCTTGTTCTGTTGGACCGCGAGATCGGCGGCGTGCTGATCGACCAGTGCGATCACGTCCGCATCGGTTGCCGCGTCTGGGACGCGGTAGTAGCCGTTCACGTCGACCACCGCGTGCACCGACCCGTTGTGGTTGTACATCGAGAACGCGCCGTTCTCGTCGAGGGGTGTCGCAACGGCGTTGGGTGTCGGCGGTTGGCCTGGTCCCGGGTTGAGGCTGGATGCCAGCGGCTGATCGCCGCCACCCCAGATGGTGATGTAGGTCTGCGCAGTCGCGTCGACCATGGTCACGTTGAGCGATAGGCCCACCGCGTCGGTGGGGATCTGACACTCGCCGTTTGTGCCGTGGGCCTCAACGACGTGACGATCGCGTTGACCGAGCGGTGTGGCCCGCGGGCCGATCTGGCTCTCTGGCCGACTGTCGGTGATCCGACACGGCGCGATCTGCACCAGCATCGAGCCGCTCCCGGTCTCCGAACTCGTCGCGCCAACGCGCCACGCGTCGTTGGCAACGGTGGTCGCGACGAGGGCGGTCGCCAGCAGGCCGGCGCACAGCGGCCAGCGGCGACGGGACAGCGCAGGTTTACGGGTGAGGGGCGTGGCGTTCATGGCTTCCTTTCAATGGGATCGCAGATGTGTCCCATTCAGATGGCCACGAGCACCCAGAGCTTGTAGAGCCTCTGCAGATGTGCTGCAGATCAGGACCGGTCGCAGTCGTTCTTCGACAGAACGGCTGCACACTTGCTCGGGTCAGCTGGGATCCTCCCAGGGAGTGAACGTCGCCGAGATGATGGGATCGACGATCAAGCCGTAGTTGTCATTGGTGACGCACCGCCATGCGACCTCGACCTCGTCACCCGCACTCATCCACAGCACGCGGTGACCGACGAGCACCCCGTTTTGGTTGTTGGACGCCGGCTCGAACTGTGACGCATAGACGCCGTTGAACTCGTCGGTCGTCGTCACTGAGCAGGTCACGTACCGATCGCTCGCCACTGAAGCCACCCAGCCCGTGGCGGTGATCACGAGATTTCCGTCGTCAGGTGCGGTGAAGCGCTCCAGTTCGACGACACCCTTCAGCTCGTTCGCCGACAGCGACGCCGACGCGCTGAAGTCGGAGATCACCGCGGGCTTCGGCTCGTTCTCAAGCGCCGTGATCCGGCTGCGTTCCGCAGCTAGTTCACCAGCGAGATCCTCGAAGTCGCCAGCCATATCGTCGAGTCTCTCGACGAGCGCGCTCAACTCGGTACGCATTGCGTCGGCTTCGGACCGATGGGCTGCCAGCTCAGCAGCGTGCTGTTCGATGAGCGCGCGCACACCCTCAACGGTCGAGGCGTCCGGGGCCCGGTAGTAGCCGTTCACGTCGACGACCGCATCGACCGAGCCGTTGTGGTTGTACATGCGGAACGCTCCGTCCGCATCGAGCGGCGTCACGACCGCGTTCGGGGTCGGCGGCTGACCGGGCGCCGGATTCAAACTCGACGCCAACGGCTGATCGCCACCGCCCCAGATCGTCACGTAGGTCTGTTCGGAGGCGTTCAGCGTGGTGACATTGAGCGACAACCCCACCGCGTCGACCGGAATCTGACATTCGCCGTTGGCGCCATGGGCGGCAACGACGTGCGTGTCGCGCTGAGTCAGCGGCGTGCTGCGCGGCCCGACCTGACTCGACGGGCGCGTGTCAGTGATCCGACACGGCGTGATCTGTACCAACACCGATCCAGAGTCGGGGCCAGCAGCGCCCGCGTTCCAGGCGGTCGTGACAACTGCGCCCACCACCAACGTGGCGGCAAGGAGCGCGGAGAGAAGCGAGCCCCGACGCACCTTGGTGCGGAGGACGTTTGTTGAAGTAGCGAGGTGGTTCATGGCGATCCGTTTCTGTCAGGCCGTCCTGACGGCGTGGTGTGTCTCCATTCAGCGCGAGCGGCCTACGCGAGGCTTGGAGAGCCGGTGATGATGTTCTGAAGATCGACGACGCATCGCTCGACGTCATTGCGTGCACGGCTTCTCGGCGCCGACAGCTGCGCAAGAAGCAGCGGTCGACGCCGAGAATCGGCAGCCAGCGGATCGACGGTCAGCTCGTCGGGCCGGTCGGGAAGAAGACGGCCGACATCGTCGAATCCGACATCCTCGTGCCTTCGTCGCTGGCGAAGCAGCGCCACCGCACGCTCAGCGTCTCGCCGGCCTCGACGTCGATCACCCGATGGCCGGTCAATACAGCGTTCTGATCGAAGAACGCCGGCTCGAAGACGGCGAGATGATCGTTGTCGAAGCCGGGCAGGGTGGTTAGCGAGCAGACCACCGAGCTCGACGCGTCGAATCCGTTCGGCCACCCATTGGCAGTGACCACGAGCCGACCACTGGCCGGCGCCGTGAACGACACACCCACCACCTCCTCCATCGCCGTCGAGATCGTCATGAGACTCTCGTAGTCGGTCAGCACCGTCGGTCGCGGAGCATCCTCGAGATCCGAGATCCGTTGGCGATCCGCGTCGCGGTCGGCCATCAACGCGGTGACGTCAGATTGCAAACTCGAGATGGCCGACTGTTGGGCCACGAGATCAGCGGCGTGCTGCTCGATCAAGGCCGTGACACCCTCAGCAGTGGCAGCGGCGGGGGCGCGGTAGTAGCCGTTGATGTCGACGACTGCGTCGACGGCGCCGTTGTGGTTGTACATCCGGAACGCCCCGGCTTCATCCAGCGGTGTCACCACGGCGTTCGGCGTCGGCGGCTGGCCTGGCGCCGGATTGAGACTCGACGCCAACGGCTGCTGGCCGCCGCCCCAGATCGTGATGTACGTCTGGTGGGTGGCGTTGAGCGTGGTCACGTTCAACGACAGACCGACCGCATCGGCGGGGATCTCGCACTCGCCGTTGCTCCCGTGAACAGCAACGAGGTGGGTGTCGCGACGATTCAACGGCGTGCTGCGCGATCCGACTTGGGTCGATGGCCGCGTGTCGGTGATACGGCACGGTGTGATCTGCACCAGCACCGAGCCGGACTCCGAACTGGCGGCACCGACATCCCAGGCGGTCATGACAACCGCGCCCACCGCCAACGTGGCAGTGAACAGTAGGGCGAGGAGATAGCCGCCGCGGTCGATGGCTCGGCGGCCGCGTGGTGGCAAGTCGTGGTGGTTCATGGCGGTCCGTTTCTGTGAGATCGTCCCGCTGTTGCGGGCTGATCCCATTCAGAACGAACCCCCGCCGAGAGGCTTGGAGAGCCGGTGACGATGTTCTGAAGATCGACGACGCGGCCACGGCCGGACGGACACAGAACGGTGAGTCCTCCCAGCGCTCGGTCGAGTGAGGCGAGCGGAGTGCGACGCGTTCCACTCGAGCCCGCGCCGCAACGCGGGTGTCGACCTACCGCTTCGACTTGCGGGTGTCTTTCCTGGCTTGTGACGTCTTGCCTTGCTTGCTCGTCGAGCCTCTGCGCGAACCGGCGATGGTCGGCTCGGAGGCGCGGCCGCGCTTCGATGCGGTCTTCTGCTCCGACGGCTTGCCCACCTTGCCCGAGCCCTTGGGCTTGCCAGCCCGAGCGGCCTCGCGCTCGGAACGTGCGGCGTCGATCCGCGCCGTGCGCAACTCGTTGGCGCTGGCCCGGGCCGCACGGCTGAGGTAACGCGATACCCGGCTCAGCGCGTCTTCAAAGATCTCCGCCTTGCGCAACGTCCGCTGGTTCGACGTGCGGGTCACACTGCGCCGCCCCGCCTGCTTCACTGCGGCACGGTTCTGCCGCACGTCGAGGTCGCGGTACTTGTTGCGGCCCTTGCGCACGAGCGGCAGTAGGTCGGCCAGCTCGTCCTCGCTCAGCTTGTCGAGCCGATCGGGCTCGGTCGACACGAGGAGCGTCTGCTCCTTGGCGGTGAACAGATCGATCTCGGAGGGCTTGTGCATCGCAGGAGTGTGCCACGACGAACGGGTGCCACCCACTCGTCGCTGCCGGTGTGTACGGTCGCCGGCGCTCGCCCGTGCCGTGAGGTGGTTCGGTGCGGCGGCGACAGAGCTCAACCACCACAGGAAAGTGCGGGAATGAAGACATCAACCAAGTGGGCCAGCTTCGGCGCGGCCGCACTCATCGCAGCGACCGCCGGCGGTATCGCCGTGGCCATCGACGACGACACGGAGACGACCGGCAACCTCCAGCAGACCGAAACCGGCTGTCGACTCGTCGACACACGCGCCGACTCACAGGTCGGCTCGCGTGTGGGACCGATCGGCCCCAAAGAGACCATCACCATCCAGGCCACCGGCGACAACGGGGAATGCGTCGGCATCCCCGCAGATGCGACGTCGCTCGACATCCAACTGACCGCCCGTGACGCCACCGAGGACACGTTCCTTACGGCCTACTCGGCCGACCTCGACGAGCTGCCGCTACTGAGCCAGCTCAACCCGCGTGCCGACATCAACACGTTGTCGAACACCACCGTCGTGGCCCTGTCGGACGACGGCGCGTTCAACCTCTACAACCACTTGGGCGAGGTCGAAGTGATCATCGACATCGTCGGTGCGTTCACGCCTGGTGAGGGCGGCAAGCAAGGTCCTCCCGGACCGCAGGGCCCCGTCGGACCGCAAGGCCCGCAAGGCGACAAGGGCGATAAGGGCGACCCGGGAACGCCGGCGACCTATAGCGGACCCGAGTGGGGCACGATCCTGCGCAACGTGATCGGCGCGGGCACGGCCCAGCTCCGTGGTGGACCCTTCGCTCCGATCAACGGTGGAGCTCCCGGCGTTCCGTTCGGTGAGGGCAGCGTGCAACTGTCGATTGCCGACGGCTCGTCGACGGCAGCCTTCGGCAACGAGGTCGACTTCTTCGGCGATCTGGTCGCGGACATCACCGACCTCAGCGTGTACATCTTCACCACTGGCGAGAACGTTGCCTTCGGCGGCGACCCCGGCAACGTGCCAAACATCGCCATGGAGATCGACCCCGAAGGCCTCGACACTTACTCCCAGCTGATCTGGATCCCCGACAGTGGCTCCACGATCGCCAACGAATGGACCCTCCTCGACGCCACCACGAGCGGCGAGTGGTTCATCAGCAGCTGGACGGGCGACTGCGTGCTCAACGAGGACCCGGGGTGCACCTTCGCTGAGGTGAAGGCCGAGATCGGCGCTACCGCGTCGATCTACAGCGTGTCGGTCAAGAAGGGCCGCGACAGCGAGTGGCACGGCGCGTTCGACGGTTTGCAGATCAACGAGACGATCTACGACTTCGAGCCGCTCGGCGTGAACGAGCTGGCCGCCAGCTGACCCTCTCAACACACGAGTGCTGCTTCTCGGCGTCGTCGTTTGCGGATCCCGCAAGTGGGGACGCCGAGAAGCACCAGCCACCCACGTGACAGTTGGTGTCCGGTCGAGCGCTACAACCGGCGCAGCTGCTGGGCCGAGGTGAACAGCTCGCGCGAGATGCCGATGCTCATCACGGTGGCCGTCGTGGCCACTGAACCGAGCACGAGGTACATCACCGAGATCTGCACCAACACCGCATCGAGCGGGTCGACACCAGCGAGGATCAGGCCGGTCATCGCTCCTGGCAGCGCGACGATGCCCACCGCCTTGGTCGACTCAATCTGCGGCACCAATGCCGTGCGCAGCGACGATCGCAAGTGCGGTTGGAACGCATCCCGCGCCGACAACCCGAGCGCTAAGCGACCCTCGATCACCCGTCGCTGCTCGGTCGCCGCGGTCATCAGCTGGCGCGACAACAACACCGTCGCCGCCAGCGAGTTACCGACGGCGATCCCGGCCAACGGCACGATCGTGCGGCCCTCGAACTCATACACCCCGAACCCGAACAGCACGCCGAGGGTGACCAGCATCGACGCCAGGAACGACACGAACGACAACGGGAACACCCGCGGCACGTCTTTGGCCCGCTGTGCCGTGGTCCACGACGCGAAACACAACATCACGAACAACCAGAGAAACGACCAGATCAGCGGGTCGTCGTCGCCGACCACCAGTTGCAACGCAAACCCGACGATCACCAGCTGACCGAGCGCCCGTAGCGCGGCCCAGGCCATCGACCGTTCAAGGCCGAGCTGGCGCCACAGGGAGATCACGATCGCAACGACGATCAAGATCGCCGACGCCGCCAGGCCCCATACGCCGATCTGCGCAGCATCGGCCGGGCTCGACGCGAGCACCACGGTCATGAGTCGGCACCCACCAGTCGACGCACAGCGGGATCGTCACTCGCCGTGAGTTCTTCGAGGTGGCCAAACGCGGTCAACCGACCATCGATCACCGTCCCGACATGATCGGCGAGACGCCGCAGCTGATCGGTGTCGTGGGTGACCCACACCAACGCGACCCCACTCTCGACGAGGCGCTTCGCCAACTCCTCGACCGTCGCCCGCGCTGCCGTGTCGAGCGCCGACGTCGGCTCGTCGGCCAACACCACGTCTGGCTCGGTGAGCAGCGCTCGGGCCACACACATCCGTTGGGCCTCGCCGCCCGACAGCAACGACGCATCGCGATCGATCAGCTCGGGGGCGAGGTCGACATGGTCGAGCACGTGCAGCGCACGGTCGTCCGACACGTCGGGCAGCGCAACGCGCAGATTGTCGAGGACCGAGCCGTCGAACAACGGCGGCTGCTGGAAGATCATCGCCACCTGCCGACGAAGCACTGTCGGCTCCCACTGATCGAGCGACCTGCCCTTCCACGAGATCTCCCCCGACAGCGGGTCATCGAGTCGGTTCAGCAGCCGCAGGAGCGTCGACTTGCCGCCACCCGACGGACCCGCCAACACGGTGATCCCGTCGGCGGGGATGCTCACGGTGACGTCACGCAGAATCGGATCGTCGGCCGGGCCGGCAACCACATCGCGCAGCTCGAACACCGACGGACCACTCACCGCGGCGACCGTACCGCGACACCACAGCGGCGTCGCGGGTGGAGCCCGCTACGGGCGCTCTATCTGCCACACTTCGGACATGGCGTGGTTGATGTGTGGCGCACGCGTCCTGGCATCCGCCGACCTCGCGCACAC